>JABFSV010000035.1 GCA_013140405.1 Methyloglobulus sp.
TTCAGAAGCCATGCGCCAGGAAATACACGCAGGGCTGAATGTGGTTGAGAATTGGAACAGTGCAAATGGTTTTATCTTTTACGGTGACGGCAGTGAAATAGCGAGTAACCGTTTAGAAGACCAAGAAGGGGTTAATTAACCAAAAGAACCATTTGTCCTACGACCCCTCCTAAACCCTTGCTACATGCGGCTTGCAGAGGAAATATCGATTTTAAAAACGTCGGTAAAATTCTTTATAACCTCTTGAATATTAAGCACATCCCCTCGGTTATAAAATTCATACTTGCCGATGAAGTTGATATGCTGCCAGGCCACTGGCGAAAAGAGCAGAATTTCTTTGGCCATTTCAGGATTAACTGATTGATAATACTGATAAAGACTTGACAGCAGCGTGGCATTGTAAAAGATCACCGCGTTGGCAATGAGCCGGATGGAGTCGGCATTGATGTCGAGTTCTATTTCGGTTTTGCCACTCAGCATCCTGCCGCCGCTGACTTTGGCAATGGTGGAGCTTAACTGGTGGTAGGATTCGCCACGGTTCAACGAGCCTTGCACCACTTCACGGATTTCCTTGCTGTCGATATAATCCAGCAAATAATCGGTCATGATGATTTCATCGAAGGCGATTAGTGCTTTTAAGGCCGGGCTGGTCTTTTTATAGGAAGACAGTTTGCTGACGATAGTGCTTTGAGTTGTTTTCTTAAGTGCCAAGGAAGCCAGTATTCTCAATACATTGTCCCACTCCTTGATGATCAGTGCCTTATTGACCTTCTTGCTGGGCTTGATAATGTGGTGCTTATAGTTGTCAAGCTCATCAAAACAGATGAGGTTATTGTCCGACTTCTCCTGCAACTGGGTAAAGCGCGGCATGAACCGGTAACCGAACATATACATCAAGGCAAAGTTGACCCGGTTGATGCTGTGCATGTCGCCGGATATTGCCGTGATTTCAACATCGGACGTGTTGCTCTCCACAATATCCAACAAGAAGTGGCTTTCATGCTGGTTGGCGCCAATCACTTTTAGGCACAGCGGCAGATGGTTGGCGTTGATTGCCAACAAGACCACACCTTTCAACATACCAAAATACTTCTTTGCATGGCGTGATTTGATCGTGTGGTATTTGGTGACCAATTTTTGGCCGTCAATGCTGGCGTGGACACCGTAATCGGCCAAGTTGTACTCGGCAAAGATCGGCAGTTTGGCCGTATGGTTCATGATCAAGTCATTCGCGGCATAGAGGGTTTGGTAGCGGACATGGTTTTTGCCCACCCGTTCCAGGTCGCTTTCCTTAATGTCGCTGATCTCTTTCATCCGTTTGGCTTCGATACCAGTCGCATTGGCGATGACACAGGCATGAATAACTTCAGGGTCTGGGCTTAATTTCGCGTATTTGGGCTGGAGATGCGTAAAGGTCTTCATAAATCCGGTAGCCAGTGCCGTGAATTTCAGGATATCGCCAATACCTGAGACATGCAGTTTTTCATAAAACGGGTTGTTAATCCCGTCATCAAGCCGGACATAGGGCAGCGTCCATTTCAGCAGTTCGCCTTGCTTGTTGTAATGGGTTTTTAGGCTGGGGTTGTCACCGCTACGGATAGCCTGGTTAACTTGCTCGTACTTAACCTTCATGTTGGCTTCGAACTGGTTTAATAGGTCCACAATGTCCATCGACAGCAACGGCATATTCAGTTCTTTTAAAATCTTTTCCTTGTTCTGCGTCCATTCACCAATGTCGATCAGGTCATCTTCCAGGGCACAATAGCCGTGGCTGTCCTTGATGAACACCGCCGTGTTGGCGATGCCTTGCTTTAACTGATGGTACACCATGCTTTCATAGCGGTCGCCATCGACTTTCCTGACTGCTGGCTGCCCATTGATGGACACTTTGTAGGCCAAGAACTTTTTCAGCGACTTTGGGCAAAAATCCATCGGCACGTCTTGATAGCGGTATTCCCGGAACGGTTGGTTGCCGTCCAAGTGCTGCCTTAAAAAGGCAACCGCCCGGGTCAAGTTGTCATTGTTGCAGGAAAATTCCAATACCTTGAACAGTGGGCGGATATTTTTCTTTACCGTCAGCGCAATCTCCCCGTAGTATTGCCAGCGGTAAAAATCCCGGTCCAGGTTGGGCTTGTTAAAATCCTTTAGGAATTGTTTGTATCCATCAAGCGGCACTACCTCAAAGGCTTTGGCCCTGACTTGGTCATCGGGAATACGGCTGTCGATATTAATCGCCATCACTTGAAACGCTTGCTTTCTTAGTTGCGAGTCCACGTCTTCCATCAACTCAATTTTGGAGCGTTGATAGTCGTCCGCCCCGTCGGCATATTTGGCCATCTTCTGGATCAGGCTTGTTACCAGATGGTCATTGATCTTGAGGAAGCGGTGATGGGCATAACAGAGCAAATACAGGCGCACCAGGTTTTTGTCGGCAAAGCGCCGGAGCTTCTGGATGCTGTAAAACTCCGCCAGGTTCGCATAGTAGATAATGTTCTGTTCGGAAATGCCCAGTTTTGGCATCAACAGTTGGGACTCCCGGTAAATGCCGATGACCAGTTGTTGTTTGGCGACACTCTTCTTGATCTCGGTGGTGCTAAAATCCTTCTGGTCTTTTTTGAGCAAAGTGAGGTTATAAAACAACTCGTCGTTGGCCAACAGCCTGTCCAATTGCCCACGAAGCCCTTTGTCGGTATCGGTATAGAGCTTGGTGACCAAACGCTTACGCTCCTCCCGAAGTGCGATGGATACTATGTCCTGTAAGCTTGAGTATGCAGGCCTGAGCACATTTTGCAATTGGCAGTAGGACAGCAGCTCTTCCAAAACGAACCGGGACAGCACATGGCGTTTGGCAAGCGCTTTCGCTTCCTTGAGCAATTGGCCTTGAAACCCGGCATCGACATCTTTCAGGCCAAACTGGTTCATCACGAAACAGCGGTTTTGGTAGTGGTGATTTTTCGACACCTGCTTTTTTGGGAAGGGTTCTCCCGGAAAATAAAGTTGCATGATGAACTCAACATCAGCCTTTACTTTTTGGAAACTGAACAGGAAGAAGGTGCCGATGGCACGGTAATACCCAAGCTGTAAAATGTAGTCAACTTTGCGCGCGGTGTCGATTTCCAAGCTATCAAGAACAGCCCTATCAATTTCATCAAGGCTGAACAAAAAAGACCGCTCTTCATCATCCAGCGAGGGTATTGCATACAGCGTGTCGATTTCTTGCGGGGTCAAAATGGTCAGTCGAGCCATGTGCCTATTTATCCTTGCTGGGGTGGTTTTTTAATGACACGGAGATTTCAGCGCACAATGGCAGCCATTTGAGTAGATTTTAACTGTCCACTAATTTATAAGATTGTGGACAGGGTAATTCATAGGGAGTAAACTGTCCATTAAATCGTTTTTCACACACTTAATAGACAATCCGTCCATTAATCGATTTAGGGGACAGTTTTAGGCGATGCGACTCTTTGGTTATGCCCGTGTATCCACGAGCCAACAATCCCTTGACGGCCAGGTCAAGGCGCTTAAGGAGGCGGGGGTCAAAACCAGCCGCATCTTCACTGACAAAGTTTCCGGCAGCCACGTCAATCGGGACGGCTTGCATTCCTTGCGGGTCAAGGTCGAAGAAGGCGACGTGATCCTGGTCAAAAAGCTGGATCGGTTGGGGCGGGACACGGCGGACATGATCGCCTTAATTAAAGAATTCGACGGCATCGGCGTCGCCATCCGGTTTTTGGATGACGGCATCAGCACCGAAGGCACGATGGGCAAAATGGTCGTCACCATCCTGTCGGCGGTCGCCCAGGCGGAACGCCAACGCATCCTTGAGCGCACCAATGAAGGCCGCATCGAGGCCAAGGCCAAAGGGGTGAAATTCGGGCGCAAGCGTAGCGTCGATACGGAAAGACTACAGGCATTGCATAAGGCTGGATTAGGGGCGACAGATATCGCCAAACAAATGGGCATTGGCCGGTCAACCGTTTATAAATTGCTGAATGAAACGGGCGAGTGATGGTGATCTCGAAGCTTACATTATTGCTAAGGAAAACTGGGTATTCGTAATTTCGTACGGAATTAATGCTTTACATATGCGCTCGTTGAGCGCAAAATAACCACAGTTTCAACATGTCTTAACCAGAGGCAAAGGTTCGCCCATTCTTCACTTTTTATACAAGAGGTATATTATGACTTCCCTTGACACTGAATATTTTGTTGCCTTACACAAACAAGCACACGACCTGCATAAAAAGCTGTCGATGGCTTTTGACGATCATCATGATTCTCCCGATATAGACCGTTGGTATAGTGCTTGTGAAAAAGCGTATGCCAGAATTGTCAGACGTACAAATTTGGCAATGCACTATTTTCGTAAAGAAGAAGAAAGGCATAATGCTGTTCTAAACAATGATTTCAACAAATTATTGGATGCGTTTAGTTCACAGCACTATAAACATAATTCACTGTAACTGCTTGCAGTTTATGTGGATTGACGACCCTTTGCCGTTGGGTGAAGGTAAGACAATGGAGTTGCCCCAAGAAACCGCTGGCCTAATGCAAGATTATAATTCGAGTTTGGGAGTATAAAAAATGAACAGGTAATATCACCCAAAGCTTAGTGAAGCTGGATTTATGGACTTGGTATTAGAGTTGCGTAAACAGTTTGATCGCGAAGATACTCAAGCGATTATTCGTAGAAAGGGTCTAAGTGTTGCCGATGTTTTGCGAGACTTAGAAAGTGCGGTCAATGCTTACGTTGACATTGTTGATGAGAACATTACAAAACCTTGGTTTTAGTTTTAGGAATTTTGTTTAATGGAAACCCCGTCGCCTACACAAATAAAGGAAGCCCGCGAAAAAGCGGGGTTAACACAATCCCAGGCAGCGGCTCTAATCTATAAAGGGCTGCGGACGTGGCAGGGTTGGGAAGCGCCAGTAGGTGAAAAGGGGCATCGTAAAATGGATATTGCTTTTTGGGAGTTATATAATATGAAGGTTGCGCTCAATGCTCATAAGTAAATTATGGCGTTTCCACACGATTTTACCGAATCGCCAGAAAACTTTGGGGCTACCCGTCCACAACATCAAATCAGCTTCATTTATGAGCATGAAAACCAAGTAATCCATAATTACAATAATATTCAACAGTTTATAAAAAATATTATCTGCGGTTTTGAAATCGATATTTCCTCTGTAAGCCGCATTTAGCAAGGGTTTAGAAGGGGTCGCGGGACAAATCGTTCTTTTGGTTAATTAACCCCATTATGCACTACATCACGCCAGCCACGAACCCGCCGGGGTTATGTTTGCCCATATGCTGCCGAAAGCCGGCGATGTCATGGTGGGTTACCGTTACCAATGGAGCAGCCAGGGCGGCAACCTGTTGCA
>JABFSV010000128.1 GCA_013140405.1 Methyloglobulus sp.
CTTGTGCATTGGCATTAGGCCAAGCTGGCGCGTTTATTGGCCTTAACTACCACAGCAGCAAAGATGCCGCAGAAAGCCTATACGCGGAATTGACTGCAAAAAATATCAAGGCGATGTTGTTGCCAGCTGATTTGACTGATGAAGACCAAGCCAATGCCGTCGTCGATAAGCTGGTTGCAGAAACCGGACGACTGGACATTCTGGTGAACAACAGCGGCGGCCTCGTCAAACGCGCCAAAATTGAAGAAACCACCTTAGCCAACTGGCAAAAATCGCTGGATATAAACCTCACCAGCGCATTTTTGGTGACCAAACGCGCAATCCCGCATCTTCGGGCAACCGGAAGCGGTCGTATTGTTAATTTGTTGTCCTTATCCGTGCAAACCGGTGGTGCCAATGGTGCGGGCGCTTACGCCGCACCCAAGGGCGGCCTGATGGTGTTCACCCACACTTTGGCAAAAGAACTCGCTCCAGAAATCCGTACAAACTCGGTCATGCCCGGCACTGTGGAAACCCAGCACCATGAAATCCATTCCACGCCGGAAATGTTGGAAAACTACCGCAAACAAACCCCATTAGGACGCAACACAATGGCTGAAGAGGTTGCCAGTTCTGTGCTTTTTCTGGCAAGCGATATGTCATCGCATATCAATGGGGCGTTGATTGATATTAGCGGGGGTAGGTTTTTGCGTTGATTTTTCACCTGAAGACTCAGTAACTTGAATCGGCCTCCACGTACAGCGTGGAAATAAATACGCAATGTGCTACAGCGGTGCGAGACCCAGGGCATTTCTGGCTGCATTCCCATGAAGAGCGTGGGAATGATAAAAAATTTAGAACTATTGATTCGGTTTTATAAAGTTTTAAATCCCGTTCGCCTTGAGTCCACCGAAAGGCTTGTGTGCTTCGACAAGCTCAGCACGAACGGTTCAAACATTAAAGGGGCTAATCAATGTTGTTATACTAGGATCTTGCAACTTACCAAGAATCAAACTATGGCTTTTTTTGAATTGGTGGCTCTGATGGAGGTGACGTTATAGTTGGCAGCTCTTGATGATTTTGTGCAGAAGGTATGTTAATTGTTATGTATTCAGATGCTTTTGTAAGTATAAAGAAAATTATACTTAGAATAGCTCCTGTAGCTATAGCACCGCCAAGAATCATATTTTTCCATTTCACCAAATCATCGACTTTTGATTTAATGCTTTCTACAGATTTGCTCAACGAAGAGATGGAAGCATTTATCTCTCCGAGAGATTTTTGCATTTCCATAATTGATTGTACGAAATGAAATTCTGGATGCCCATATCCTATAGATGGTGGTGGTGTCTGGGGTATAGAGGCAGGTGCCTCGTCAGAAGATTCTTTATCAGACTTTGGTGGTATCTGATTCATTGTTCAAGCTTAGTTTTAAGCCATTCCCACATATCAGTAGGCCCCCTACCATAGTACCCAGAGACAGGAACTATAATAGCCGACCCTATAGGGGAACTAACGCCCTGTGGTTGTCCCGTAATACCAATATGGTTGGAAGCTTCAATTGTAGTGCCTTCATATTTTATTAGCCATCCACGATCTGACTGAAGTTTGTATCGATCAGAAGGCAATGAAATGCGTTCTTCAACTGCTGTATTTAACGCAGCGCTATTAGGTATCAACGGAATTACAATATAAATTGCCATAGTTTTAAAAGTTTAGCATTGTTCTTACTGTTAAGTTAAAAAATTAATTTTTACGCTTCATCTTTATGCTCCAAATCCTACCGCCGGACAGGGCATGTTGCCCCGTTCGTATTGTTTCCGTGTGGTTCAGGAATGACAACACGAACAAAACGAATGTGACGGGGTTCAAACCAAATGCTGCATGGAAGGATTGCATTTGCGTAACGTCGGTACGGATGTGCGGTATAATTACAGTCAATTTCGTTATTTATGTCATTGTGCATGGCTCAGTTTTTTGCAATACACCCAGAAAATCCGCAATTACGTTTGATTCATCGTGCCGTGGAAATCATCCAGAACGGCGGCGTTATTGCCTACCCAACCGATTCGTCTTATGCGCTGGCCTGTCATATCGGCGATAAACAGGCGTTGGATAAAATACGCCGTATCCGGCAATTGGATGACAAACACGATTTTACGTTGATTTGTACGGATTTGACCCAGGTCTCTACGTTTACCAAGATGGGCAACAATGCTCATCGCCTGATTAAGGCCTTAACGCCTGGGCCGTTCACGTTTATTCTGGATGCAACCCGTGAAGTGCCGCGCCGATTACAACACCCCAATAAAAAGACCATCGGTATTCGTATCCCTAGCCACCCTATCGCACAATTACTGGTCAAAGAGCTGCAAGAACCATTATTCAGCTCGACGCTAATGCTACCAGGTGATGAAGAAGGGCTGTCCGACCCTTACGAAATCCGCGAACGATTGGAACATGAATTGGATTTAGTCATAGATGCCGGAGTGATACCGTGCGAAGAAACCACGATCATTGCCTTTCTGGATCATGGCCCTGAAATAGTCAGGCAAGGCAAAGGCATAGCGCCGATGATGGATTAACAGGTATCAAGAATGATGAATGAATTATCAATGATACAGCGCATCGCCGTCTGGATATTGCCGGTGATTTTTGCCATTACCGTGCATGAGGTCGCGCACGGTTGGGTGGCAAAAAAATACGGGGACAACACCGCTGCTATGCAAGGGCGTTTAACCATAAACCCCATCAAGCATATTGACTGGCTAGGCACTATCATTATTCCTGGGTTATTGCTACTGACTGGGACAGGATTTATTTTTGGCTGGGCCAAGCCAGTACCCGTCGATGCCCGTAATTTTAAAAAACCCCGTCATGATATGGCGATAGTCGCTTTGGCAGGCCCAGTTTCAAATGTACTTATGGCAATTGCTTGGGCATTGCTTGCCCGCATTGGCGTAACGATAGGCGCAAATGCAGAAAATATCTCCTTGCCGTTGATTTACACAGGCATTGCCGGCATTTCGATTAATCTGGTATTGGCGTTAATTAACCTGTTGCCCATACCGCCTTTGGATGGTAGCCGTGTCTTGACAGGTATCCTGCCGTCTCGATTAGCCTGGCAATATAATCAATTAGAGCGCTATGGATTCATTATCCTGTTGATTTTGTTATATACTAAAATCTTGAATACCATATTAGCCTACCCGATGTACTTTGCCCAAAACCTGTTTTTTTCGCTTGCGGGGATAAATTAAATGCTTATAGACTCGGTATTTTGTTGAAATAATGCAGTGAATATGCTCGAAAGCACTATTGAACGACCTACTGCACCACAAGCATTAGCCATCGTCAATGGCACACCGTTCAACCAGTTACCGGAAGACTTGTACATACCGCCGGATGCTTTGGAAGTGTTCCTTGAGTTGTTTGAAGGGCCGCTGGATTTATTGCTGTATCTGATAAGGCGGCAAAATGTTGACATTATCAACATACCGATAGCCCAGATTACCCATCAGTACATTGCTTACATTCAAGTGATGGGCAATCTTAAGATGGAATTGGCAGCGGAATACCTGGTGATGGCGGCAGTGCTGGCGGAAATCAAATCCCGAATGCTACTGCCCAGGCAAACTGAATCTGAAGACGAGGAAGAAGACCCCAGGGCGACCTTGATCCGTAGGCTACAAGAATACGAGTGCATCAAGAGCGTTGCCGAAGAAATCGACCTGATGCCACGGTTGGAACGTGACATTTTTGCCGCAGTCGTTGATGTGTCCAAATTGAATATCGAACAAGCCTTGCCTGACATCCAGCTTAAAGAAATGCTGTTGGCATTTCAGGATGTCTTGAAACGGGTTGACCAACTCAGCCATCATCATATCACCAAGGAACCGTTGTCTGTCCGTGAACGAATGTCAGCCATTTTGGAAAACCTTAAAGGAGCGGATAGTCTCCTTTTTTCGCAACTTTTCTCCAGAAAAGAAGGACGACAAGGTGTCGTCGTCTCGTTTCTGGCCATTCTCGAACTCAGCAAAGAACGGCTCATCGACATTTTCCAGCACGAGCCTTTCGCAGAGTTGCGGATTAGAACTGCCGGCGCTATCCACTCCCTCGATGGTAATAGAGGCGATGGAGGAGTTGACGCAATTGGTGGAAGTCGAGCCAGTAGTGCCGGATCCAGTCATTGAGTTACTGGATGTCAACATGGAAATAAAACGCATCGTTGAAGCTATCATTTTTGCCGCTAATCGTCCGATGACGGTCAAGCAGATTCAGCAGGTGTTCCCAGAAATTGAGCAACCTGAACTTATTGAAATACTTGGAGCAATTGAGTCCATCACAGAAGATTATCGTGACCGACCCATCGAATTAAAGCACGTTGCCAGTGGTTATCGTTTTCAAGTCAGGCAGGAGCTGTCCCGCTGGGTATCGCGCTTGTTCGAGGAAAAACCGCCGCGCTATTCCCGCGCCTTACTGGAAACTTTGGCGATTATTGCGTACCGGCAGCCCGTAACACGCGGCGATATTGAAGATATCCGTGGTGTTAGCGTCAGCTCAAGTATCATACAAACCTTATTGGAGCGGGACTGGATAAAAGTAGTCGCCCATAAGGAAGCGCCAGGCCGTCCCGGTTTATACGGCACGACCAAACAATTTTTGGATTATTTCAACATCACCAACTTAAACGATCTACCGACTTTGCAAGAGATACAAGATCTTGATTTGTCATTAGATAACGCACAACACATCCTACAGGAAGAGAGTGAAAAACAAACCACCGACGAGCAAGACGAATTCGCCCAAACGTACACCAACATCCGCGAAGAACTCGGCGAAACCACAGCCGTCTGAACCAGTAGTTACACCAAGGAAAATCGACACCACAGATGCCGATCTGGGTGAGCGTATCCAAAAAGTGCTTTCCCGTGGCGGCATTGGCTCCAGAAGGGAAATCGAACGCTGGATAGGGGAAGGCCGGTTGAAGCTCAACGGTGCAGTCGTTACTCTGGGTACACGCATCAAGACTGGGGATTTTTTGCAAATCAACGACCGTGTTGTGCATTGGGAAAAATTTACGGTGCAACCCACGCGGGTTTTGCTTTACCACAAGCCGACTGGGGAAGTCGTCACTCGAAGGGATCCTGAAGGTCGTCCGGTTGTTTTCACCCAATTACCGAGCTTAACAGCATCCAGGTGGATAGCTGTCGGTCGTCTTGACATAAATACTTCTGGCTTGTTGTTGGTCACCAATAACGGCGAATTGGCTAACCGTTTGATGCATCCCTCTACGCAAGTCGAACGCGAATATGCGGTACGCGTTTTGGGTGAAGTTCCCGATGCCATCATCGAAAGGTTGAAACAAGGAGTCGAGCTTGAGGATGGTGT
>JABFSV010000146.1 GCA_013140405.1 Methyloglobulus sp.
GGTGTTTGACAAGGGCATCACTTAAACTCGTTTGGGCTAGGTTCTTCCAGGACATAAGCTATTAATGTAGTTTTTATAAGGGCTTATTTTAGCCGTTTTGAGGCTTGGGTTCGTGCAAAGATCTCTCCCTGTTTTAATACTGTGTTTATATACCCATTAAGTTTGCTAGGGCTCTGCGATTGAAGTGATGAAAGTTGTTCGATAAACAGTTTTATCTTTCGGAAGTACCCATCTTCTAATTTTCCTGCGATGAATTTTCCGGTGTCTGTCAGGTTAAACAAAAATCCTTCTGAGCTAGAATATTCAGACGACAAATATTGTTTAGATGAAAGTATTTTTATCATTATCATAAGTCGCTCTCGATCAAAGAGCTCATCGACGTTTACAGAAAGTGTGTCCACTGTGTAATAGTCAACATCATCAATGGCGATTTGACGCTTGTTTGCCAACATTAGAACTTTGTTCAAGAAGGCTGGCTTAGTGACCAGGAAGTAGAACGATTGAATCTTGTCAATCGTTAGCATTTTCTTATTTCGAGAAGTTTGTGCAAGGCTCCCGAGTATCAGGAGAAGTACACCTAAGTTGTAGTGTAGATCTCGCTCTGGCTGAATATATGGAAGTTTATTCACCTTTACCCTCCGTTAAGAGGTCTCTCAGTGAGTCTATTGAACCGTCTTTTACCCACCAAATATTTTCATCTTTTGAGTTGGCAAGTTGGTGAAGCATACCTTGTTTGTGGATAGCATTAATAAACAGAATAAACGTGTCTAAAAACTTTTTATCCTCTTTGAGGATTGTTTCATGTACATCCGCCAGCAATAACCCAGAGTTTGGAATTCCATCGTGAATATATTTCGCATAACTATTCTGATAAACTTTGCGTATTTTTGCGTATAGTTCAGCTAGTCGTTTTTGATCCGCGGAATTACTAAATATTTTCCTTATATACTCTGCATTTAAAAAAGCTTCCTTGGCTTCTCTTATTGTCGTGTTGTGTATGTGAGCTGAGATTAATTTTAAGACAAACAGTTCATCATCAAAGTCCGTTTCGTCTTCAAGTTGTTTGATTTCTAGGCTTGATATGCCGGGGTCGTTCTTTTCAAAATCTAATATTATTTGTTTGACAGCGATAACGGTCGTGCTAGCTGAGTTCTCAGGTTTCGTAATACTGGTGTGATCTTCGTCTACTGAGATTGCATCCGACTTTTCTTTATCTATCGGTACGGCGCTTGTTTTTTTGACTACCGAATCGTGCACACCATAGAAATACTTTGTGGTTGGTCTTAAGCTGGTTTTTAGCCATTCGTTATTAATCTTGTGAATAAAATCGTTGAGTGGTGAAAGTCCTTCTATCTGAAAGTTTTCACTTATCAATTTTCCAAAAGTTGCCGCCTCTGCTCCTTGATGGGGTACAGCCAAAGAGATAAAGAGTTTGATCTTTGGTAGTGTCTTTTCTTCAATATCTTTTGTTATAGCACTTTTTGTTACTAAGCCGCCCATACTATGAGCAACAACGATAATATTGTCGTATGATTGTAGTTTGAATCGGATTTCAGTTCTAAGTAAGTTTCCGATTTCCTCAATGCTTATATTATTGGCCAGTTTTCCATGTGATGTTCCAAACATACGCTTAACAAAAGTTGAAACCTTACCGGCCTTGGCGAAAAGATTTAATAACTTGGTGAAGTATGAAAAGTGAGCTATGTCATAATTCCCCGATATTTCTAAATCATCGGAAAGTAATTCGGGGAAGGAACGTGCTTCCCCATTCTTCCAGGTCGCCTCTCCACCGCAAAATCCATGAACAAATAGGATTAGGTTCTTTTTATTTTGCTGAGAAACAAATTCAATCATTTGGCTTTTCCTTTATATGAACCATTAACATCTTTGCTCATTATCTTCCTGGTTGCAACACTTCATAAAAAGGTATTCCTTCATCGACTTGTAACCACGCCAAATCGTGAGAGCACCAAATATGAGCCTCCAGTTTGACGCTAGGATCTTCATCAAGGGTGGAAACACGAACAATGACATGCGGCTGGGCTGCGCGCTCCGCGACAACATGCGATCCGCAGATTGAGCAAAAATATCGGAATTTTCCTGGTGACGACTCATAAGCTTTATTTTTTCTTTGCCCTCAACCACCTGAAATGTTCGCGCATAACGCCAGCGCTAGATACAAAAGGGGCTTCATGAGACTTCTGGCAAGTTTGGCAATGAGTAATCGACATATCTAGCTGATCAACTTAATACTCTACCGCTTTGCACAAACAACTATCCTTCATTTAATCCTTCTCTTTTTTAGTGCCCAACAAGTGATTAAGTTGTTAACAGCATATCTACCTAAAAATGACTTTTGACATGTTAGTTTGTTGATTAGAAGCGAACTTTTCCTTCCGTATATCTATTGGTGTCAGTTAGTTATGGCTGGTAATGATCTAATTGTCGCCATTGAAACACATCACGTGACAGACAACAACGGGTCGATTGGAGTCCGTCAAGCGACGAAAATTAGCTGCTTTTCAGTGTCTGGTTTGTAAAAAATATGAAAGAGGTAGCAGGAGACTTGCCTATTCATTATTGATGTAATCACTTTTCCCTATGTCAACGCCGTGATGCCGGAGTATGCCGTAGGCCGTAGTGGCATGAAAATAGAAATGGGGAATAATGATTTCAAGCAAATAATGCTGGCCGGTATAAACGACTTCCTTGTCATGCATTTTTATCGTGACTGTCCGATCTTCGCTGCCGTCAATTTGGTCACTATCAACGCTTTGCAAAAACGCGATGGTCTTGGTGATCCGGGCTTGCAACTCAGCTAACGTGGTTTCGTTATCTTCATAACGGGGCGCTTCTATTCCTGCAAGGCGGGCGACACAAGCTTTTGCCATATCTGCTGAAATCTGTATTTGCCGGCTCAACGGATACATATCCGGTGCCAGGCGGGCGTTGATAAAGACAGACTGGTCGATTTTCTTCGCCTCGGCGTGGGCGCTGGTCTTATCGAGAATTGACGACAAGTTGCCTAACATAAGGACAAAATGAGGGATGGAAGCTTGGTACATGGAAATAGGCATCGTCTTTACTCCAATGATTAGCGATTATTGGTGGGCAAGTCCAGTAAGAACTATAACTCAATTACACCGTCAAACTTATAGTTAAATGAGGTCAATCAATGGATAAAAATAAGGACAAAATAATCGTTTACTACGACGGTGCTTGCCCCGCGTGTGTTCGGGACAGGAATAATTATGAAAAAATCTCGGGGAAGGGTGCAGGGCAGGTTTGCTGGTTTGATATTACCGGACAAGAGAACCAATTACGTAACCTCGGCATCGATCCCCAAAAAGCGTTAACCGAGCTGCATGTCCAAGATGAAAGCGGTCGAGTTGTTTCAGAATTGGACGCTTATATCCTGCTCATGGGCAAAGTTCCTTTGTTGAAACCGATTGCCTGGCTGATCGGCCTGCCGGTAATTCGCCCGACACCCGCCAAAATTTATCATCAGCAAGTCAATCGGCGTTTAAAAGCCAGAGGCTTGCTTTGATAGCATGTCGTTATTCCTGCGGCATAGCACACGCCATTAATAACCGACTGTTATAACCGTTCAGCTTCGCTTACTGCTAAACGGGGACACTGAGCCATCTTTGACATTAACCGTGTAAGCTTGGCCAAACCCGGCAACATACCGGCCACTTTCAGGAGATAAGGCAAATAAATGAAAATCGGATAAGGAACGCAGCAAACTGACTACTTCCCCAAACTTATCCTGCAATGCCGTTAACTGGGTAGTGTGAATTTCCTCATGACGACTTATTTCCCTGGCTGTGCAGTTGAACACCGCCCGTTCACGGGCAAATAAGTTACGGGATTCGGATTCCGGGCGGATAAACATGACTGAACCCTGCGGATTAGCCAGCAAATTGGCAGTATGGGCGGCAAGCTCGCTGACAAAGACATAAAAACAGCCAGCCTGATCTTGCACAAAGGGAGCGTAACTAAGATCGGGCACACCGCTTACTGATGCCGTCGACAGCAGCAGTGTTTGCTGTGAGGCAAGCAGTTCCTGCAAGGCGTTTGCCCGTTCAGTCAGGTTTTCTGTATCGTTCATTTTTAAGCGTACCGATTATATGCCAGGCAAATGACCATAATAGCAATCTGAAACCATTTAGAAAAATGGTAAGGCTGTACCACAAAGCGGCTAAGGTTGGTTTTTATCAGCTTCGTAGAGTGAGGGACTAATGCCTGCTTGGGCGAGATGCTCCTGCAATTGTTTGATGTCTTGCTTGGTGCATTCACTGCCGTGGTGCGGATGGTGCAGGATAAACTCAACCCCATTCAGCACCACCCGAAAACGGGCGCCATGGGTTGGCTCTATTACGGCCCCCAAGTGATGGAGCAGGGACTCTATTTCCCGCCAGTGAATATTTGCGCTGACCGGCTCCTGAAATATTGCCCTAAGCAGGGTTATATGGCGGCTCATGACAGGGGACTCCTTTACTACTAGATTTCAAAGCAGAATACTCCTCAAAAGCTTTACTGATCAAAAGTTACCTAATGGTTTTTCGAGCGGAATGATTACACGAAAGTAAATTTTCGATTTGGCGGTCACTCAATTTAGAACCACCATACGAGCAGAAATAGGTATCGTTAGCATTGCCCCCATAAGGTCGAAATGGGTGCAGCCCACAGGCGATCACCGAGCGGCAAGATCTCAGTGCCATCGTAAAGGATGACCCCGACATAAATTGATTTTTGGCAACGCTTATCAAGCGCTTGAGTCCCCTTAAGTCACTTTCCTTAATTGTCGCTGATGCCTTGATTTCCACACCGACCAATTGCCCCCCTGCATTTTCGGCAACGACATCGACTTCGTATTGGTCGTGGTCGCGGTAATAGAATAACTGATAGTCACCTTCGGAATTGGTGGCATGCTTGAGCAGTTCCGAGTAAACAAAGGTTTCCAGCACATTGCCGAACCGGCTGCGATTTTGCCCGGCCATGCCTGGTGTCAGGTCAACGAGGGTAGCCAGTAACCCTGAATCAATAAATTGTAATTTGGGTGTTTTTACCACCCGTTTGAGCCGATTGCTGGCCCAAACATCTACTCGTTTGAGCAAAAACATCTGCTCGAACACGCTGATGTACCGGGAGGCGGTTTTATGGCCCAGTCCCACTTGTCCACCTAACTGGGTGTAGTTGCACATTTGACCGCAAACATGGGCCAATGCCTTCTGATGTGTCAACGGTATTCCGGACACAAGGTTAAGCAGCATATTGCTGCGCTTCGTAGTCAACGGGAGATAAATATCCATTAGCAGAATGTAAGCGCTCCCGGTTATAAAATACCTCAAACTATTC
>JABFSV010000341.1 GCA_013140405.1 Methyloglobulus sp.
GGAAAGTGAAGCTGCGGAAAGAATGGCAAAATTCCTGAACAAGAAAATCAAGCATGTGGTCTATATCGTCAAAGAAAACCGGACGTACGACCAAGTGCTGGGTGATCTTGCCATTTGCAATGGCGATCCGTCATTAGCCATTATGTCGCCTTTTAGCCCTAACCATAAGAAGCTGGCGTTGGATTTCTTCACGCTGGACAACTTCTATGACAGCGGCGAAACCTCTGGCGTGGGCTGGAACTGGAGTACGGCAGCCAGAACCAATGATTCCATCGAAAAAACCCAGCCACCTAACTATGCAGGTCGTGGTTTGTCTTATGATTGGGAAGGCGACAACCGCAACATCAATGTTAGTTTACCTTTGTCTGAACGACTAGCGGCAAGGCCAAGCACACCCAATGATCCCGATGTACTGGCCGGAACGTCGGATATTGCTGCCCCCGACTCTTCCGACGGAGAAGAAAACGCCGGTTATCTATGGAATTCTGCGTTGCGTAAAGGTTTAACAATCCGCAATTATGGCTTCTATGTTGACAATCTAGGAAGTTCAAATGCTCTGACCCCAGAGCAACTCGCGCATCCTTTTGCTGCGGGTATAAAGCAAGCTGTAGCCGCCAAACAAGCGTTGGCACCATATACCGATGCTTATTTCCGTGGCTACGATCAGAACAATTCTGATTTCTATCTGTACAAAGAATGGGAACGGGAGTTCGACCAATACGCCACAAAAGGGAAATTGCCTAACTTGTCATTTATCCGTTTGCCACATGACCATTTCGGTAATTTTGGATCTGCCAAATTTGGAATCAACACGGTCGAAACCCAGATGGCCGATAACGATTATGCGACTGGATTAGTCATCGAAAAAATCGCCAACAGCCCCTTTAAGGACAACACTTTGGTCTTTATTGTCGAGGACGATGCCCAAAATGGCGGTGATCATGTTGACCCTCACCGCAGTTTTGCTTATATCGTTGGGCCTTACGTCAAGCACGGCGCACTTGTAACAAAGCCTTACACCACCGTCAGCTTGTTGCATACGATGTCTGAAATTTTGGGCTTGGAACCAATGGGCTTGAATGATGGCTTGTCTGAGTTCATGGATGTCTTTGATGTCAAGCAAAAAGACTGGACGTATAAAGCGGAAATCCCAGAAGTCTTGTACACAACTTTATTGCCGTTGCCTACCCCTACGTTGGCGGCAGTCGGTTTTAAAGGTGCGAAATGCAATTCTCAAAACCTGCATACCGCAAGTTATTGGGCTAGCAAGATGGAAGGCCAAAACTTTGAAACCGAAGACAAGCTTGATGAAGCACGTTTCAACCGTGCGTTATGGGCGGGCCTGAAAGGTGAAAAGATAGCTTATCCAAGTCATCGCAGTGGCGAGGATTTGAGAGCCAATCGCCCAGCCCTGTTGGCAAAGCATAAATCAGCTTTAGAAAGCCAATGCAGCAGTATTGTTACTAGCCGATAAGTTCACTCACCTAAGTCCTA
Source organism: Methyloglobulus sp. (assembly GCA_013140405.1). Lineage (GTDB taxonomy): Bacteria > Pseudomonadota > Gammaproteobacteria > Methylococcales > Methylomonadaceae > Methyloglobulus. The sequence goes on from JABFSV010000341.1 coordinate 1,495, forward strand.
TAGACGAAAGCGCTAGCAGCCTCTGCTAGCGCTTTTTGGTTAATTTTAATAATAAAGAGCCCTATATGATTAACGTAAAGCCTATTCAAAGTCTGTTAGTAGTGGCAATGACAAGCCTATCGCCCACACTTCAGGCTGACGAAAAAATCCCCGAATTAGTTATCACGTCCACTCGTGTTGAACGGGAAGTGTTCAATACACCGCAAGCCATTTCCATTATCAACGATAAGCAAATCGATGAAGCGAATGTTACATCAACGCCGGATTTATTCCGTAATACCGAGGGTGTTTATATCCAAAAAACCAACCTGGGTGGCGGTTCGCCTTTTATTCGCGGCTTGACCGGAAAACAAGTATTAATCTTAGTGGACGGGATTCGCCTGAACAACTCATTTTACCGTTTTGGCCCGCATCAATACCTGAATACGATTGACCAGAACAGCATCGAGCGGATTGAAGTTGTGCGCGGCCCCAGTTCGGTTCTGTACGGCAGTGATGCCATGGGCGGCGTGGTGAACATTATCACCAAGAAACGCACAGATTTTCTCGATCCGTTTGCGGCTGAGGGTCTCGCCAGTGCCACTTTCGACAGCGCAACTTCGGGGACATCATATAGCGATGAATGGGGCGGTTATGCCACGCATTTACAAGGCGAAGGCAATTTGAACGACTTCGGATGGTTGGTCGGAGGATCCGCCAAAAGCTACGACGACCTTCTAGGCGGCGGTGATGTCGGCGAGCAAGTGCCAAGCGGCTATCGTCAATACGATGGCAATTTAAAGTTGAATTATCAATTTAAACCAGGGACGGAATTGCAACTGGGCTTTCAATATTTACAACAACTCGATGTGCCTAAAACCAGCGAAGTCACGTTAGATAGAAAAGTCCAATTCAACTATCAACCCCAAGAACGTGCCTTCACCTATATCGAATACCATGACAGCAATCTGGATTGGTTTGATGACCTGAAGTTTAACATCTCTTACAACAGCCAAGCCGAAGGCGAAGAAATCATCGCCAAGTTGCCAACTGAAACCAGGGAACTGACGGAAGTCGGGACGATAGGTACGACCTTACAGTTCACCAACGCACTGTTCGACAACAAACACCGAATCACTTACGGAACCGAATATTACCATGATGCTTACGAGACCCGAAAGCACAGCATTAACCTGAACACCGGCTTGATCAGTGCTATAAAACCTGGCGTACCGGACGGCGCAACCTACGATAATTTCGGGGTGTTTATCCAAGATGAATTCGATTTGACCGACCGCTTTAATTTCATATTGGGCGGTCGCTACAGCCAATTTTCCGCCGAGGGTGAACTGGATCATCCAACGGAGGGGAAAAGAACACTGGCATTGGATGTCAACCAATTTACCGGAAGCCTGCAAGGACTTTATAAGATCACGCCTAAGCTCAATCTTATCGCGGGTATCTCCCAAGGATTTCGTGCGCCGAATATGGAGGACTTCTTTGGACGGGTCGATTTTACCTCCGAGATTCCCAATACCAACCTGAAGCCGGAAGAATCCGTTAATTATGAAGTTGGCTTGAAGTATTTAGACACCAAGATCTCTGCCGATTTGCATTATTTTTATGCTGATTATGAAAGCCTGATCGACCGGGTGGACACCTTCGACGCATTAGGCCAGCCAGTGAAACAGCGCCGTAATCTCAATAACGCCACCATCCAAGGTGTTGAAGGCGGATTTAACTATGACTTTACGCAGCACTGGCGGTTAGGGGCAACTTTGGCATGGACGGAAGGAAGGGATGACAAAGAAATCCCGTTGCGTCGAATACCGCCGCTCAATGGTACGGTGCAGTTGCGTTACACCTATAACCCGCAATTCTGGGTCGAGTTGGATTCATTCATCGCAAAAAAACAGGACGAGCTATCAAACGGCGACAAAACGGATTTGCGGATTCCAGAAGGCGGCACGCCAGGGTATGTGGTATTCAGCTTGAAGTCGGGTTTTAAAAGGACTAAGAACGAGCAGTTGGCGTTGACCTTTGAGAATATTTTCGATCAAGAATACAAATCTCATGGTTCGGGTATTTATGCGCCGGGACGCAGTGTTGTGGTCAATTATTCCATCAAGTTTTAAACAGCTTCTTAGTGAGTTTGGCAGGGTTTCTGTTGGCATCAGCCCCAACAGAAACCGTTCGGATAATCTTATTCTGGCTCGGAACGACCTATGAATTTTGCGATCAACCAGACTTTTTTGTCTTCAGCTTTTGTCGTATCAGTTGTGTTACATGGGGTAGCACTCGCTGTTTTGACGCATACTGTGTTCTCCAATCAAAATCATTTGCTGCAAACCACACGTCCTGAATCGCCAATAGTAAAAACAATCGAAGTATCGTTAAAATCAATATCGCCAACAGCAGAGGAGAATAACCAGAGCGACACAGCCATCCCCAAAAACCTTGGCGTTCCGCCTCAATCTATCCCAAGAAAACCTATTCCGACCAAAGCCGCTAAAACAGAACAAGCACAAAAACCAGCGAGAATAATGGCACTTGCCAAGCAGCCTTCCGAGAATAAAAAGACGAAGGCAACCAAGCAACCAAAGATAAACAACCCCAAGCTGCCAACAATAGAAAAGCCTGATATTTTGCTCAGTAAGGCCATCAATCGAAATTTTAAAACTCATAGAGATGTAACGGTATCCGATCAACCGAAGCCCATCCTTACCAAAGCCACAACGTCAATTGAACAGCGACCGCTTAACAATGCAAAAACCGGGTATGACGGCAATAATCCTGCAATAAACAAACCTTCAGCGCCAGCCGGAAGTTTAATGACTGCCAACTTAACCAATCACGCCAGTGGAATTTCTTCTGCGTTACCGCCGTTGTTGAAATCAAGGCAACCCGACTACCCTGAAGAAGCCCGTTGGGAAGAACGCACTGGAAAAGCCATCTTAAAGTTCAAGATTTCCGGCCAAGGCAGCGTCCTAGAGCCTCAAATTACCAAAAGTTCAGGACACCGTGACCTGGATATGGCTGCTATCAGAGCCATTCAATTTTGGCGTTTCAAGGCTAAGGAAATGCAAGCAGCCACCCAGTGGTATCAATATTCATTTCGTTTTGAATTAAATTAAAGCCTACCGAATAAACATTGGTAGGTAATCTCCAAGGCTGTTGACAGGTCATAATACCTTCACACTCCCGTCATCATACATTCACATAAAACAGCTAACTTTAAGCCTGTCCTAAACCTCTAAGTGCTTGTATGACAAATGTATTAGGATGCAGAGCTAGTTATAGTAATTCTTAAAATAAGAAATCATTTCGTCACTCAATCCAACGGAGACTGAACAAATGAAACACAATCCCCAAACTTTTACCCTGCATAGCCGTGTGCTGGCTTTAGCCATCGCTGCGGCCTGTTGCGTCGGCTTGGTCAATGCGGACGATGACCATAAAGATAACAACAGAACAAGCGATTTTACCAAATTCCGCGCACCTGCCAACAATTTGCCCGCTACACGCGAAGTGTTAATTGACGGTTATCGCGCAGCAGTGCTACCTAGTGGCCGGCTACTGACACCGGCTGGTGTCGAAGTCAATGTCGATGCACCCAAACCGTTTGGTTTGGCGTTGTCGCCTGATGGCAAGATGCTCGCCACCGTCAACAGCGGTGCTTCACGTTTCAGCGTAAGTTTGATCAACAATATCGGGTCAGCTACACCAACAATTAAACGCGTGAACTTGGATGCCACCTTCCTTGGTGTGGTGTTTTCGCCCGACAGCAAGCGCTTCTACGTAGGCGGCGGCCAGAACGGTAATGTTTGGGTTGGCGATGCCATTGCGGGTCAGATTATTGGCTCGGTAAACCTGAACGGCACTGGCA
>JABFSV010000287.1 GCA_013140405.1 Methyloglobulus sp.
TAACGGAACACCTGCCCGTACATTTGCAATGCCTTTACCGCCGAATACACCGTGCCCTTTTCCTGTACCCGACGCAAACACGCGAGAATTTCTTTTGGTTGGATGTCATTGATGGGGGTTTTGCCGATCCACGGCATCACAAAACCGAGTTGCCGTGCAGGGCGAGGGCTTTTGTCCTGACATTTTTTTTCTAGCCATTCATTAGCGATAACCTCAAAGCTGTTTGCGAGTTCTGCCTTGGACGCTTTGACCGCCTTCCTGTTTTCGCCAGGGTCAACGCCATCGGCAAGCAACTTACGGGCATCGTCCCGCCTTTGTCTGGCTTGGTCTAAGGAAACTTCGGGGTAAGTGCCGAATGACAAGCCCTTTTCGTTACCCCCAAAACGGTATTTAAACCGCCACCACTTAGTCCAGCCCTTAACCCCTGGCTTCACCAAAAGGAACAATCCCTTATCATCTGCCAGCTTGAACGCCTTCCCTAGCTTGGTTTTCTCACTCCTGTGTGCATTTTTACATGCGGTGTCTGTCAACATTTGGGGGTAACTCCAGAGGCTAATGGGGGTAACAGTCTTGGTGGAGAGTGTTGTTACCCAAAATGTTACCCCTAAAAATCGTGGGATGTCAACTGATATTGCGGGACTAGGTAGGACTACGTATAGGCTGAAAGCCTTGGTATTGCTGAGTTTATGGGATACTGCGGGACGGTGTGCAACAGTGTAATGGCGCGCCCGAGAGGATTCGAACCTCTGACCTCAGCCTCCGGAGGGCTGCGCTCTATCCAGCTGAGCTACGGGCGCTTAACGTTATGAAACGAAGCCGCGCATTTTAACCGATTGGCAAGGTAATTACGATAACATTGTTTTTAAGTTCTGGAGATTGGCTTTGCCGCGCTCTTTAACCACGTCTGCGGACAACTGTTTTTTGTTGACCCATTCAAGGTCGTCTTCGGGCAGTTCGCCAAGAAAACGGCTCGGTTGGCATTCCATTACGTCGCCATATTTTTTACGATGGGTACAGTAGCTGAAGGTTAACGTGCGTTGGGCGCGTGTAATGCCGACATACGCCAGCCGACGCTCCTCTTCTATGCCATTCGTGCCATTAACATCATCAGATTCAATGGTGTTTTGGTGAGGCAGGATGTTTTCTTCCATCCCTACCAGAAATACATGCTGGAATTCCAAGCCTTTAGCTGAATGTAAGGTCATCAAACTCACTTGATCGCCGCTTTCCTCTTCCTGATTGCGTTCCAAAATATCCATCAGCATGATGTTGGCAATAATCTCAGCCAACGGCTTTTGCTCCTGGTCTTCCTTATCCGCAATACGCTTAAGCCAGTTGATTAATTCAGCCACATTGTTCATTTTACGCTCTGCCGACTCGCTGGTTTTGCTGTTTTCCCTTAGCCATTGCCCATAGCCGATTTCGTTAATCATTTTTTCGATAACGGCAAACGTGTCATCCCGCTCAACGCGTTCGGCGGTAGCGATAATCCAATCGTGAAATTTTTCCAAGCGAGCGATTGATTTACTTGACACGGTTTGGCTTAAGCCCAATTCGGCACTGGCGGCGAACAGACTGATTTGCCGATGATTGGCATAAGCACCCAGCTTTTCCAAGGTCGTCGGCCCCAATTCCCGCCTAGGCGTGTTGATAATCCGCAAGAAAGCGGCATCATCGTCGGGATTGACCAGCAACCGCAAATAAGCCAGGATGTCCTTGATTTCGGAATAAGCGAAAAACGACGTGCTGCCGCTGATAAAATAAGGGATGTTGTTTTCCCTTAAGCCCCTTTCAAACAACCGGGATTGATGGTTGCCTCGGTACAAAATCGCGTAATCCTGGTAGCTGCCACCCGTTTTGAATTTATGATGAATCAATTCCGCAACCATTTGTTGCGCTTCGCTGATTTCATCCTTATGGCTTAACACCCGGAGTGGATCGCCGTAACCTAACTCACTCCACAGCTTCTTTTCGTAAGCATGGGGATTATTGGCAATCAGTTGGTTAGCCACTTTTAGTATTCGCCCAGTAGAACGGTAATTCTGTTCCAGCTTAATCACTTGTAAGCGTGGATAGTCCTTTTGCAATTGGCTTAGGTTTTCCGGTTGTGCGCCGCGCCAAGCATAAATGGACTGGTCATCATCACCCACTACCGTAAACCGCCCGAGATTTCCGGCAAGCAGCTTGACCAATTCGTACTGGGTAATATTGGTGTCCTGGTATTCATCCACCAATAAATAGCGGATCGTGTTTTGCCATTTTTCTAAACTATCTGGATGGTTTTGAAATAACAACACAGGCAATAAAATCAAATCATCAAAATCGACCGCGTTATAGGCTTTTAAACTGCGTGTGTAGTCCGCATAAAGCTGGCTGATTGCCGGTTGATCCGCAATTGAGATCAACTCCGCTTGCTTTACGGTGACAAAAGCATTTTTCCATTGCCCGATTTGGCTAGCGTATTGCTCCACTCTGTCACTATCGCAAGAGCTGTTATTATGGGCGATCAGGTTTTTCAGGAGCTTCAGCTTGTCTTCCTCATCATATAAGGTCAGCCCTGGCTTATAGCCTAATATCTTGTGTTCTTTGCGGACAATCTCCAGTCCTAGCGCATGGAACGTACAGACACGCAAGCCGCGAGCTTGCTGCTTATCCAGCAACTTGGCAACGCGGCTTTTCATTTCTCGCGCAGCTTTATTAGTAAAAGTTACGGCGGCAATATGACGGGCAGGTAATCCTTGCTTGACCAAATAAGCAATTTTCTCGGTAATGACCCGCGTTTTGCCGCTACCGGCTCCCGCTAACACCAACAAAGGCGACTCGACAACTTTAACAGCGGCTTGCTGTTGGGGGTTTAATTTGGTCATTGATTCTTTTGGCTTTCGTTGATTGAGTAGAAAGCCCAGCTTATTTGAGAATAGTTGATCTGTTCGTGGTTCTTGATTTTCTTGCGCTAGTGTTTTGGGTGTGGGCTTAACTCTAGGTTACAATAACAGCCTGTAGGCGGTTTTGTCTGGCGTTCAATATTGCTAGTTATCGTACCACAATAAGCTATTTACCCTGATGATTCATAAATCCAAACACGAGGAAAGCTCCATGAAAAAAAGTTTATTTTGCTTCGCTCTATTAATTTCCGGCAGCGTCTTGGCAAGCACCGATCATTATGTGCTACGCGATGGCAAACACGTCCACCATTTGAAAATAACCCAACTGGGCGAAGAGGTTACCATTAGTTCGGATGTGGACTTTGAACCCAACGCAGATGAAAAAGGCAGTAAAGCCTGTTCAGCCGATATTGCCGATGAGGCCAAAAAGACAGGGGAGAACACGTTTAGACTAAAAAAGCAATCTGAAGGTGAAGCAAGTTATTGCGTATTGGACATCCAACTTAGTGCCACAGGGGCGAAGATCGAACAATCCGAAGACTGCAATAACTTTGTTACGGGCATTTGCCATTTTTCCAGTGACGGAAAAGAATTGTTAAAGGTTAAATAAATAGACAGCATAGTTAACAATATGCCTGAGTTGCTAGTTATATTGCTAATATTCTTGCCGCTTATTGTGGCGACAGGGGCGAGCATTGTCACTTGGAGGCTAGTGCATCATAGGGTACTTTTCCTTTGCACAAATATTTTGTTGCTCTTAGGTTTGCAAGGAATTACAGCCCCTGTCGCAACCGCAATCTTTCTGCCAGGGTCTACACTCAGCCAAGTATCGATCCACGCAGAATTTATCCGAGGGATAGCACTATCTGCTGCGCTTATAACTGTGGTTGGGATACCCCTGATATGGCGGCTTTCAATTGTATTTCGCAAGTTATAACTAATTTGCTCTTAATCGGAATGGTAAGCGTGGCTTGTTTTCTGTTGTCTCCGTTACCGCAGCGGTGCAAACTAGAAATAACGGACAGGCCAATCAACTACGCCTGTCCAGCTTCCGGTATCCTATCGCCTCGCTGAGATGCGATACCTCAATCGTGCTTGAATCGGCCAAATCAGCAATCGTCCGTGCCAACTTTAAGATGCGGTGATAGGCACGGTGCGATAAGCCGAACCTGTCCATCGCTTGTTCTAATAATTGATGCCCTTGTTCCGATAACAGACAAATCTGTTTGACTTCTTTTGCCGTCAACGCGGAATTGGCTTTGCCACTACGTTCAATCGCTCGGTTACGCGCCTTCACAACCCGCGACCTTATGCTGGCGCTGGTTTCTTCACCTTGCGGCGAGCCTTTCCTCAGCACTTCATGGGAAATTCTAGGCACGTCCAGGTGCATGTCGATGCGGTCAAGCAATGGCCCTGAAACCCTTGCACGATAACGGATGACCTGCTCAGACGTACAATGGCATCGACCAGAAGCATCACCCAGATAACCGCAAGGGCAAGGGTTCATCGCCGCAATTAATTGGAATCGAGCGGGGAAATCGACTTGCCTAGCGGCGCGGGAAATAGTGATATGTCCTGTTTCGAGTGGTTCGCGCAAGACTTCCAGCACTTTCCTGTCGAACTCGGGCAGTTCATCCAAAAACAGTGTTCCGTTATGTGCCAAAGAAATTTCACCGGGTTTAGGATTGCTACCTCCACCCACTAAAGCAGGCGCAGACGCGGTGTGATGCGGCGCACGATAAGGCGGTTTCAGCCAGTTCGCCACGTTCAGCCCTTGGTCGCTGATGGATGCAATCGCGGCGGTTTCCTGCGCTTGCCGTTCGGTCAACTGGGGCAAAATAGTGGGCAAACGTACAGCCAACATGGATTTACCCGTACCTGGCGGCCCTAGCATCAGTAAGTTATGCGCTCCAGCCGCCGCCACTTCAAATGCCCGTTTTACGTGATACTGCCCATGCACGTCAGCAAAATCGATCTCAAGGTCTGAGTTTGGTTGCGCTATTTCGGAATATTCGTACTGAATAGTTTGCCGGCCGGCGAGGTGGGCGCATATTTCCAGTAGATGCACCGAAGGGATTAGCTCAATGTCTTTAACTAAGGCTGCTTCAGCTACATTTTCCTTAGGCAAAATCAGCTTTCTATAGTTTTTTCTGACTTCTATGGCAATAGGCAAAATGCCGTTAATCGGGCGCAACTCGCCGCCTAAAGACAGCTCGCCGACACATTCGTATTGGTCAAGATTAGCGTTAGGAATTTGCCCCGATGCCGCCAAAATGCCCAATGCAATGGCAAGGTCAAAACGTCCGCCTTCTTTGGGCAAGTCCGCAGGGGCAAGGTTAACGGTAATGCGCTGGGCGGGGAATTCAAATCGGGAATTTAAGATGGCCCCACGAACGCGGTCTTTGCTTTCTTTGACGGCGGTTTCGGGTAGGCCGACTATATTCATGGCAGGAAGCCCATTCGCTACGTGGA
>JABFSV010000108.1 GCA_013140405.1 Methyloglobulus sp.
CTAGTTCCTGTTGATTGGAATGAACAATAGAGATGAACAGAAAGCAGTCTAAGTAGGAACTTGCGGAAGCATCTCTCTAAAAGAGGATATAGAAAGTAACCCCTTCTACCTCCAGTGCATGGAGCTCTCGGTAACTACTCCATGCAGCAGCGATTTAATTGAGAGAGGCGTTTTTTAGAATACTCTAATCAATAGTAAACCCTAAAAGACTGCTGGATTTGTTTGAACTCATAAAGGATAGGGGACCAAGAAATCTCAGGGTTGTTTGCGGGGAGGTTGATTAAGATTTCATACAGTGTTGAGTTGCTCGCCCCCCTTATGGGATTTAACCCACCGCCCCACAGTTTTAGCCACCATAAGGCCACCTGAACAAACAGTTGTTGATCGGGCGGCGTTCAAGCCTTAATCAATTTGATCGGGTCGCGTTTGGCGAATAGATTCACTGCCAATAGGTGTAGTTAGCGCATAGCTGCTAAAACCGCCATCTTCAATGGCTACCTACATTAACTATTTTTTCATTTTTATTTTGAAAGACGTGAGAAAATGAAATACACGCAATCAAACATAAACACGGATGTCTATCTCCAAATTAAATCAACCTGACTCAACTAGACACGTATCCTCGCTTAAGGATTTGTGGCCGTTTATACGTCCATATCGTAAAAGAATGGCGCTGGCGTTTGTGTTGCTCTGCCTTGGCTCAGCAACCATATTATTGATTCCTTTGGCTTTTCGTGACCTTATTGATGTTGGTTTTGGGCAACAGCAAAATGTTCGCGGTGGTCTGCTGGGTTCGCTGAGTTTGGACGAACGGTTTGCCGTGCTGTTTGGATTGGCGAGCCTGTGGGCATTAACCATTGCGGCGCGTTATTACACCGTGAGTTGGGTGGGTGAGCGGGTAACTGCGGATTTACGCAGTGCGGTTTATGCGCGGGTTTTGCTGCAATCTTCACAATTTTTCGAGACCTTACAAACGGGCGAAGTGTTATCGCGCCTGACAGGTGACACTACCTTGGTTCAGACAGTGGTCGGCAGTTCCATTTCGATGGGATTACGAAGCTTGTTTCAATTTGTCGGCGGCATGGTTATGCTCGCGGTGACTAGCTTTTATCTATTTTCGTTGAATCTAGGCTTGATGGCAATACTGATAATTCCTATTTTAGCTATTGGCCGTAAAGTAAAAAAACTCTCCCGTGAGTCGCAGGACAAAATTGCCGATGCCTCGGCATTGGCTGGCGAAATTCTTAATGCTGTACCGACAGTTCAAGCTTATACACAAGAACAGCGTGAAACCCAGCGCTTTACTGATAGCGCAGAAGTTAGCTTCATAACGGCAATCCGGCGTAGCCGTGTACGTGCGTCGTTGACGGCACTTATAATCATGGCGGTGATGAGCACCATTATTTTTGTGCTGTGGATTGGTGCGAACTTGGTGCACGCAGGCAGTATGACGGGTGGACAACTGACTTCTTTCATACTCTATGCGGCTTTGGTGGCAGGTGGCGTAAGCACTATGGCAGAAGTTTGGGGTGATGTGATGCGTGCAGCAGGTGCAACTGGGCGCTTACTGGAACTGCTCCATGCTAAGTCCGCCATTGTCGAAACCAAGATTCCTCAACCACTACCACAACGCGGAAAAGCTGATATTCAATTTGAGAATGTCACCTTCCGTTATCCGTCGCGACTTCAAACTGCCGCACTTGATGACATTACGCTCAACATAGCATCTGGTGAAAGCGTCGCGCTAGTCGGGCCTTCTGGAGCAGGTAAGACCACCTTGTTCCAACTGTTATTGCGCTTTTATGATGCCGCGCAAGGCACTATCCGTTTTAATGGGCAAGACATCCGCCAACTTTCCTTGCATGACTTACGTAACAATATTGCCATCGTGCCGCAAGATTCAGTGATCTTTTCCGCTAATGCCCTGGAGAATATTCGTTATGGCCGCCCTAATGCCAGCGATAATGAAGTCATGGCTGCCGCCAAATCAGCACAGGTAGAAGAATTCATCAGCCGTTTACCAGAAGGCTATCAAACCTTTCTGGGCGAACGCGGCACCCGCTTGTCGGGTGGGCAACGCCAACGCATCGCCATTGCGCGTGCCATTTTGAAAAATGCGCCACTTTTGCTGTTAGATGAAGCCACCAGCGCATTAGATGCAGAATCCGAAATTCTCGTGCAAGAAGGCCTGGATGCTGCGATGCAAGGCCGTACCACCCTCGTCATTGCCCACCGGCTAGCTACGGTGAAGAAGGTCAACCGTGTCATCGTCTTAAATCAAGGACGTATCGTCGAAATTGGATCGCCGGACGATTTACTCAAACAGAGCGGTTTGTACGCCAAGCTCGCCAGCATGCAATTTACCCTTTAATAAAGCAATCTCTAAAAAGTTGAGCGAGGCCGTGAGCAAACCGTATTGAAACTGGTTTGATGAAAACGTCATGCTCTTTGCCGTTAGCACTTATCAAAATTAATTACTATGAAGCACGATTCAAAAGCAGCACCAAGTCTGGTTTTATATCTTTCTCATGGTGGTGGGCTTTTCTTACTTGACGATAAAGGCCATCAAGACCTAGTTGATTTCTGTAGGTAAATATTGGGAAAAATAGCGAGCCTTAGTTTGGTAAGACAATACTACAACTTCGCCATTCTGGCGGTTTCAGAAGGTTCCATTTGTTCAAAATAATGAATTACCCCTTTGAAAATGGCATTTGCCATTTTAGTTTGGTAACGGTGGCTCATTAAATTAAGCTCATCCGATGGATTCGAGATATAAGCTGTTTCGACCAGAATGGAGGGGATATCCGGTGATTTCAATACCGCAAAACCGGCATTTTGCACAGTGTTATAGTGCAGATCCCCAATGTTTTTAAAATTTTTCAATACCTTATCGGCAAGGCTTATACTCGCCTGTTGGGTTGCCGTTTGTGACAAATCCAACAACACCGAAGCCAGCACTTCATCTTTATCATCCAGGTTGACCCCACCTACCCTTTCCTTAGCGTTTTCGCTATTAGCCAGCCATCGGGCGGCTTCGTTTGATGCGCCATTTCGGGATAAGGTATAGACGGAAGCGCCATTCACATCGGGATTATTGTAAGCATCGGCATGGATCGAAATAAATAAATCAGCATTAGCTTGGCGGGCAATTTTCATTCTTTCCCGTAGCCCAACGTAATAATCACCATTGCGTACCAATTTCGCCTTCATTCCAGACTGCCCGTTGATTAATGCTTGCAGTTTTTTTGCGATTGCCAAGGTCACTTGTTTTTCTAAAGTTCCATTTGAGCCTTTTGCGCCTGGATCATCACCACCATGCCCTGCATCAATTGCGACAATAAAACGTTTTTTATTCGCCACATTTTTGTTTTTGGAATGAGAGGTTTTTGCAGTTTCAATTTGCTCATCAGAACCATTTGATTGGTTACTGGAGGCATGAGCCAATTTTTCTGGCACTTTCTTGGTCTTATCAACCGATGTTGAGTCCTGTTTGCTAAGTAAATCAACAACCAAGTGACGGTTATCAGAGTTATTGGTAGCCAATTTGTGGCTTTTTGCGGAAACCGCTTGTTTTAAGTCGATGACTATCCGCAAATCAGAGCCATTTTTTGTCGCCGCACGGACATGTGCAAACAAGGGGTGTGATGCTGATGGTTGCCCCAACGTACGTTCTGCTTGGGCATTTTTGACATCAATGACCAATCGGGATGGATTGTCTAGCACAAAAACTCGGTGCTTGGGGGAGTCCGTCACAGCCAATACTATTTTAGATTTGTTAATTTCGTTCGCGTAACGTACTGAGCTAACACGTATTTGTTGTGCATAACTCTGCGATGCCGAGAGTACCAGGACGATAAAAACAAAAAATATTTTTTTAAAACCCCACATGGCACAATCCACAAAGCGATAATATGGATTAGATTATAGCAATATGTTATTGTTTTTAAATACTAGCTAAAAAATATTTTTAATAATAAAAAATTGGCATTGCTAATTAACTACAGATAATCTCATTTGTAAGAAATCTCAGAGTTGTTTACATTTAAGGTATGTGTCTGGTTTAGTGTAACCACATCATCAATGGCGCTTACCATGTGCAAAACGTCAACGCTTACCACAATCGGTTCAAGCAGTGGTTGGCACGCTTCCACGACGTGGCAACCCATTACCTGCCAAACTACCTAGGCTGGCGGCAGGCTTTTGAACAGCACCGCCAAATCGAACCGGAAACACGATTGAACGCGGCGCTGGGGAGTTTTCAATATTTAACGGTGACATAGCACGATAGAATGGCATTGTTCCCTGCAATTATCCGAAACAATGGGAATGCAAGTTGAGGTTTCCAAACTCTAGGGTTGGAAACAGACTCTCGCGGTCTTATTTAGATTAATAAGTAGGCTTAATTTAGCAGGAACTGGCTTTTATTCTGGTCAATTAACTTTAAGGTATTTTCAGGCAATTTTTCACCCAGCATTCCTGCACTACAAAGGCGAGTTTCTTCATGTACAGTCGTCATGAATGTGATAAGTTGCGCTTCATATTTGATTTTATCTTCTTGAGTTTCCGCTTCCCACATCATGTTCAATAGTGATTTGGCATGATGGTGGATAGTATGGGCAATCGCATCGGGAAGATGGGCATAACTGGTTTGTATTGCCAGCTTGAGCTGATTTAACGACTCCAGATATTGTTGATAATCTTTGACATCTTCATTGCAACGGGTTTTCAACATGGCAAGTTCGGCCTGTTGCCGTGTTTTCAACAAGGCGATTTCATGTGTTAACTGGCTGCTTTTTTTGGCTAACTCTGCCTCCAGTTGTTTCTCAGCAATAAGTCGGGCATGAGAAAGCTTTATCTGCTGATCTTGATTTTCGGTTTGCCAAAGCAGATTCTTATCCTTGACCGCATGGATAAGATTAACAATATTATGAATGTGGTCTTTTAGGCTTTTCATGGTTTTGCAGATTTTTGGTCATCCTTTGTTAGCAAATGCTTTCGCTTTTGTTGGTTGACATAGAGTAAGCGAGCCTTTTTAAATTGGAAAATCTGATTGAGCCTATTTCTGCGTCCAGTATAAAACAACAATTGCCGTTCCATGCGTTGTCTGCCCGAAAAATATTCGCAAAAAGCGGTAATACTTAACTTACCCACCAACATTAACCCCGATAAAGCTATTAGGGAAAAAGCGCATAACAAGGTAATTGCACCAAGTTCTGTCGCCTGTACAGCAAGATTTGTTATCGATAGTTGATCGAGGACAATTGCCAGCAAGAAACTGACAATAGCCCCACATACCAATAATAATGAAAATCTGATAATCAAGACATTGACCGTAAAGTTAAGGCAA
>JABFSV010000106.1 GCA_013140405.1 Methyloglobulus sp.
TGAATAGTTTGAGGTATTTTATAACCGGGAGCGCTTACATTCTGCTAATGGATATTTATCTCCCGTTGACTACGAAGCGCAGCAATATGCTGCTTAACCTTGTGTCCGGAATACCGTTGACACATCATAACCCTTTTCTTAATCCCCCCTCCTGATTGAGGGCAGCAAGAGATACCCAAAGAGCAAGACAAGCAGATTTAAACATTGATTGTTGTCGGATGGCTTTTTAACGCTTACGATGTGTCCGTGCTTCAGGTAAAACCTCCTACAAATTCCTGCCGTGCATCTGTTTTAAAGAGCCACTTACCAAAAAAGACAGGGTTAATACGGCAAGACACAATAACCAACCTAATAGTTGGCAATTAGTCAGCGTAAATGTGACAGCCAAACCAAGCCTCTCGCCAAGATCTGGATACGCTTCTATAAAATCACGGCCTACCATAAAAGCCCGGATTTCACCAATCACAAGACCCACTGCATAAAATAATATTAGCCAAGCAATTTGCTTGTTTTGTTGACTATATTTAGGACTGTATCCAATTAGGCCATTGAAATTAAGGTTTGATAGTGCAATTTGGCCGATAAAGCTGCGAATACAACCCAACCCTACAAGTCCCACTACGGGAATAACAACCAATTCAAAAGGAAAACTGACGTAGCGCCCATCGACTGCCAATAAATAGGTTTTATACAGGGCTAACGTAATAACAACCAAATAAACCAGATTTAGCGCAGTAGTGATGTTTTTATTGGTTACTGCGCCAACAAGTAAGTTGTTAGCCCTGTAAATAAGCAAACCAGAAACAACTATGTTTAAAAGGATAATTAACACGGCTTTTAGTCGTTGCATAACATCATAGCTGGTATACCAGGATTTATCGGCCTGAAATACGAGAAAAGCGCACAGAATCTGGACAAATACCAGAAAAGTCATCACCTTTGTCGAAGATAGGTTTTGCAATTTTTTGGCATAACAAAAGACAACTAGCACCATGATGAGCGATGCAACCACAAACTGGTCAAACCATTTCACATTTTCGTGAACTTTTCCAGTCAAAGGAAAAACCTCTTTGCGATCAACGGAAAAAAGCCCCCAATTAGCGCCGACAACACCTTCCAATTCGCTTTTCCAGGATTGGTTAAAGGCTTCGACAATATTGACATCAAATTGATTGTCGGCAGCCACTTTGAGCAAGCCTCGAGTAAAGGCCGCTTCGTTGACCACGCTGGGAATCGCCCAGCCGCGCTGCCTACCTACAGCAGGCCAGCCAGATTCACCTATGAGTATGGGTTTACCAGGCGAAATAGTTTCAGCTTCTTTTTGTACTTGCCTATAAATGCGCTCGATATGTGCAGGGGCTTTTTCAACAGGAATCGGCTCATCTTCCCAATAGGGCAAGATGTGGATGGTAATAAAATCAACTTCCTTAATTAGATCAGGATGCTGCATGTACATAGACCAGACATCTGCATAAGACACGGGTTGTTTAACCCTACTTTTGACTTCTCTGATGTATTCGACCAATTCTTCTGGCGTCCTTTCTCCACGCAGCAACACCTCGTTGCCCACGATGACACGCTTGATGACATCTGGATAAGTATTGGCTGCATAAACCAGCTCTTCTATTTCCGTACGTATATCTTTCTTAACAAACCCTACCCATGCGCCTTGAATTATTTTCAAGCCATGTTTCCGTGCCAATTCTGGGATGACTTTCATGCCTTTTGAACTGGAATAGGTACGGATAGTATGAGTTTTGTCTGCCAATAACTTTAAATCTTCGTCAATTTGTTCAGGCGTAGGAAATTGCTCAAGTATTGGATTTTGGCCCTCCCTAAACGGGGCAAAAGAAAGGCTGTTGAGTTTTCCATTAGGAACATCTAGCCCAACAACTTGAGGCATATTAGTCAGGTAGCCGAACAAGCCATTGAGCAAAATGATTAATGTAGCGAATAAAGCGATTTTCATGAGTATAAATTTTTACGGATAAAAGTACACTATGCAAAGAAAACAAGGAATTGCCTAGTCCTCCCACTCCAATTCCGCATAAACCTTAGTGACGTTTTTGCGGTGAAATTCGTCAAACAGCCTCCAGCGGTCTTTAAATGAAAGCCCAACCGTAGCTACGGCATCTTCCAAAAACACGCCTTTCTTTATGGCTGCCCTTACCTCGATAAGCAACGTACTTAGATATTCTTTTTGGGGTAACATGCTTTTGGGCCAATCGGAAACTAGCGAACCATGCCCTGGAATGACCATTTTAAACGATTTAGCTTCCAACTTATCCAATTCAGCCAACCAGCCTTTTAAACTACCATCAATAGAGGGTAAATGTTCAACAAATAAGAGGTCGGACAACCATAAGGTATCGGTTTGCGGGTCATACACACTAAGGTCGTTGTCGGTATGTGCTGCTGGATGGGCAGTCAGTTTTAGGGTTCTTCCACCTAAATCGAGATCAAGCTCGCTACTCACGGCAATATCAGGAGGGATGATGTCCTTGGCAGTTATGGCAATGCCCAGTAACTGCGGCGCTTTCTCAATATAATAGTCGCCACGTACTGACATCGCCCGCGCCAGTTTTTCATGCCCTACAAATTTTACTCCGGTATTTTTGAATGCAGAATTGCCATAAATATGGTCGGGATGGACATGCGTATTAATCACATAGCAAACAGGTTTGGTCGTGGCGTTTTCTACGGCATTTTTTAACGCCCGACCCTGTTCAGGGCTGCCGCCAGAATCAATCACCGCCACGCAGCGCTGACCGACAATAAAGCCAATATTCGCAATAGCACCGTGGTTTTTAGTGTCGGAAAACTCTTGAATCCCCCAATGCACGAAAATACCCGGAGCAACCTGATTGACCGATAATACTGGCGTAGCAAATACCTTATAGGGCAATAACAACGCAAATAGAACTAGCAAGATTTTCACAAATAGCACCTTACAAGCAAAAATAGCGTAGCGAAATCAAATACAATCGACTTATCTGACACTTGCCTAAAGCCAATAACTGTTAGATTATAGATTCGGCCTTGTGAAACTTTAAATTCCGTTCGCCCCAAGCCTGTCGAAAGGCCTATGTACTTCAGACAAGCTCAGCATTTATGCCCTTGGTACGAACGGTTCAAACATTAAAAGTCCAAATCAATAGCCTTCTAAATCTCTAAATTGACGCAATAGCTTTATTACTTGGCAACCTGATTTTTAACCGAAACATCGGCCTTTGTTTCCAAACTAGCAAGCATCGCATTAAATTCTGACTGGCCGAAGGCTTTAGCAAGATTCTTTTGGGCAAGCGCCATCTGCTTTTTGTCTTCATCGTTCATAATGCCCGGTGTCACTTTTTTCAGGTTAACAACCACTTGCTCGCCAGTAGCTAAGGCGACACCAAAAGATGCCGGTTTACCTGCAACAGGCTTTGCCGCCCTGAAAATGGCATCACTCAATTGCTCAGGTAAGGCATTCTTGTTCCTGGTCAAACCGTTTGCTTCTTTTACAGTCAATTTATAGTCGGCGGCGACTTTTTGTAAGGTCTGCCCTGCTTGCAACTGTTGCTTTATTTTGTTGGCTTTTTCAATAACTTGCTGTTTAGCTTTATCATTGGCTAGCGCAACAATTACATCCTGTTTAACGCTGTTTAGTTCTCTGACTGCGGCTGGTTTGTGTTCGAGTAACCGTAACACAACCAATCGGTCGCTTCCCAACTCTACCGGAGTACTGTTATTGCCCTGCAACACTTCATCAGAAAATGCCACATCACGGATTTTTTGCTCAGCGGCAACGCCATCGCCCTTGTCCTTGGCAAATAAACCTGACTTTTTGACAGCAAGGGAAAGTGCTTCGGACACGGATTGCAAATTGTCGGGGTTTTCATAGCTCATTTGCGTAAGCTTTTCGCCTGCTTCATAAAAGGCATTTTCTGCCTGCGCTTTTTGATACGCCTTGGTGACTTCATCTTTTACTGAGTCAAAAGCCTTGACTTCCCCTGGCATCAACTCGGTGACTTTTATTAAATGATAACCGAATGATGACTTGACTGGCTTAGAAACCTCGCCCGCCTTTAACGCACTTGCCGCCTCTTCAAACGACTTCTCCATGCTTCCTACGATAAACAGCCCCAAATCACCGCCTTTTTTGGCAGTGAGTTTATCGTCAGACACTTCTGCGGCTAATGCAGAAAAATCCTTGGTTTTCAAATCTTGTTCGGCTTTTAGTGCTTTGCCCAACGCGGCCTTATCATCGGTTTTTGCATTGACGGCAAATAGGATATGGCTAATTTTTCGCCGCTCTGGCGTGCTGTATTGTTCTTTTTGTTCTTCATAGTGAGCTTTGAGCTTATCGTCAGTCACCACAACTTTTTTGGCAATATCTTCTAGCGACAATTCTACGTATTCCACTGACACCTGTTCTGGCAACTTGTAGGCATCCTGATGCTGTTGGTAATAAGCAGCAATCTCTTGTTCGCTGGGTTGTGCAGCCACTTTTTCTAAGCCAACGGTAATATAGTCAACATCCCGTTGTTGGTTTTGAACTTTAAAGAAACTTTCAATAGCATAGGGTGTGGCAAAACTGCTGTCGATAATGCTGCGTTGGAACTGTTCCATTATCAAGGCACTTTTGATCTTGTTCACAAATTCAGCCGATGATATTTTTTGTGAAGCCAGTAGCGATTTATAGCGCTTTTCATCAAATTTGCCTTCCGTTTGAAAATACGGCAATGTCTTGATGAAATCACGGGAGCTAGAATCCGTTGCAACAAGCCCTTCTGTGTGTGCGTATTGCAGCAACACTTCATCTTTTATCAGCTTATCTAACGCTTGTTTTTTGAGAAGTTGCTCATCAACTGTCATACCCTGAAAATTCTGGGCATATTGTTCATAAGCTTTATTGACGTCACGTTGATAAAAATCTTTATCACCGACGGATGCAACCGCAGCTTCCTTGCCAGTATCCACGTAATTTTGGATGCCCCATAAGGCAAACGGAACGCAGATCACTATCAAAATTATCCAAGCAAAGGCACCTTGCGCTTTTTCTCTAATTGTCGTTAGCATAAGCTCATCCCAAAGTAGCTATATTATCCAAGGAAACCCTGATTAAACCAGCATTTCCAAAAAACTGTTAAAAAAAAAGCCCCGAACCTAGCGGCTCGGAGCTTTCGATTTGGCGGAGCGGACGGGGCTCGAACCCGCGACCCCCGGCGTGACAGGCCGGTATTCTAACCAACTGAACTACCGCTCCAAAGTCTGGTGGGTGCTGAGGGGTTCGAACCCCCGACCCTCGCCTTGTAAGGGCGATGCTCTCCCAGCTGAGCTAAGCACCCGACTTAAGA
>JABFSV010000493.1 GCA_013140405.1 Methyloglobulus sp.
GCCCGTGGGTTCGCGGGTGTTGTCCAAAGGTTCGGAATTAAACCTGAGTCCCGCCACCATCCGCAATGTCATGGCCGATTTAGAAGATCTGGGGTTAGTGCATTCGCCGCACACGTCGGCGGGGCGGATTCCTACCGTCAGCGGCTACCGCATGTTTGTGGATACCTTGTTGACCTTCAAGCCATTGGAATCAAAAGACTTATATCGCTTACATGAAGGCTTGTCAGCCAAGGAAGATAACGGTGATATTATCGGCACAGCCTCTAGGTTGCTGGCTGAACTGACGCAAATGGCGGGTATCGTAACGTTGCCCAAGCGGGAAACGGTTTGCTTGCGCCACATCGAGTTTTTGCCCTTATCCAACACCCGTGTACTGGTTATTTTTGTGACCAATGAGCAGGAAGTCCATAACAAGATCATCCAGACCGATAAGTTGTTCTCAGCCTCTGAGTTGCAACAGGCAGCCAATTTTATCAATTCCATTTATGCGGGCCGAAGTCTACTAGCGGTGCGTGAAGCTGTGTTGAAAGAGCTTAAGGAAGACCAGCAGCGTATGAACCAGGGTATGATGGATGCCATTAAAATTGCCCAGTTAGCATTACAACCCAACGATAAGAAAGAAGATTATGTACTGGCTGGTGAGACTAACTTGATGGGTTTTTCCGAATTGGCTGGCAGGGATAACCTGAAAAAGTTATTCGAAGCGTTCAGCCAAAAACAATCCGTGTTGCATTTGCTGGATCATTGTATGAAAGCCGAAGGCGTACAGATTTTTATTGGCGAAGAATCCGGTTATCAGGCCTTTGACCAGTGTAGCTTAGTGACCTCTTCTTATTCTATCAGCGACGAAGTGGTTGGGGTGCTGGGTGTGATCGGCCCTACACGCATGGCCTACGAAAAAATCATCCCTTTTGTTGATATTACTGCAAAATTGTTAGGGGCAGCCTTGAATCCTAAAACTGCGTCCCCATCTTCCTAGGAATAATAACTTTTCGTTAATTTTCTTATACAACGGACACTGACGCATGAATAAAAAGCAGGAAAAAACAGAAACTCAAGTTGAAGCACAGCTTGAAACAAAAGAAACTGAGGAAATCCTAGAAGAGCAAGCAGAAGAGCTTTCCTTGAATGAACCCCCATCCCAAGAAACGCTCATAACAGAATTACAGCAAGAACTGGCAGCAGCCGAGCAAAAAGCCCAGGACAACTGGGATAAGGCCGTCAGGACGATGGCGGAAATGGAAAACCTGAGAAAACGTACTCAAAAAGATCTGGAAGATGCCCACAAATACGCGCTAAATAGTTTTGCCAAAGAATTATTGTCGGTATTGGATAGCCTAGAACTGGGCTTACAAGCAGCAACCGGCGAAAGCGAAGAGGTCAAAAAATTCCGTGAAGGTAGTGAATTGACCATCAAGCAATTTGAAGCCGTATTTGCGAAATTCAACGTCATGACGGTGAATCCAGTCGGTGAACCTTTCAATGCCGAGCAGCATCAAGCCGTGTTAATGCAAGAAGTGGAAGGTGCAACACCGAATACAGTCGTCAACGTATTTCAGAAAGGCTACACGCTGAATGGTCGGTTATTACGTCCAGCGATGGTAGTGGTTGCAAAAGCACCAGAAAAACCTGCAATAAAATTGCCAGAAGATAACGAACAGGCTTGAATAAGCTAAAAAAGCCCTCATATCGACCTTAACATTTACTTTACTTAACAAATTCAAGTCTGGAGCATTCAATGGCTAAAATTATTGGCATAGATTTAGGTACTACAAATTCCTGCGTCGCCGTGTTGGAAAATGGCGTGGCAAAGGTTATCGAAAACAGCGAAGGTGCGCGTACCACGCCTTCAATTATCGCTTTTAGCAGTGATGATGAAGTGTTGGTTGGGCAATCTGCTAAACGACAATCCGTCACTAACCCAAAAAATACCTTATTTGCAATCAAACGATTGATCGGTCGCCGTTTTAAAGATGATGTCGTGCAAAAAGACATCAAAATGGTGCCATACAATATCGTTGAAGCTGGCAACGGAGATGCTTGGGTTGAAGTCAACGGCAAAAAAATGGCGGCACCTGAAATTTCTGCCAGGATTTTGATGAAATTAAAGAAAGATGCCGAAGCCTATTTAGGCGAAGAAGTTACCGAGGCGGTGATTACCGTCCCTGCTTACTTCAATGATTCCCAACGCCAAGCCACCAAAGATGCTGGACGTATTGCCGGCTTGGAAGTCAAACGAATTATCAACGAACCGACTGCTTCTGCTTTGGCGTTCGGCATGGATAAGCCCAAAGGCGACACCAAAATTGCGGTTTACGACTTGGGTGGTGGAACATTCGATATTTCCATCATCGAAATCGCTGAAATTGATGGTGAACACCAATTTGAAGTGCTGTCCACCAACGGCGATACCTTCCTGGGCGGGGAAGATTTCGACTCGCGTGTTATCGAATACCTTGCCAGCGAATTCAAGAAAGATAGTGGCGTTGACTTGCACAACGACCCTCTGGCGTTGCAACGCTTGAAAGAAGCGGCGGAAAAAGCCAAAATTGAGTTGTCGTCCAGTCAGCAAACGGATGTCAACCTGCCTTATATCACCGCTGATGCGTCAGGTCCGAAGCACCTTAATGTCAAATTGACCCGTGCAAAATTGGAATCGTTGGTTGAAGAGTTGATTCTCCGCACCAAAGGCCCTTGCGAGATGGCGATCAAAGATTCCGGCCTGTCCATTTCGGATATTAACGACGTGATTTTGGTCGGCGGTCAAACCCGTATGCCGAAAGTACAGGAAATGGTCAAAAACATTTTCGGCAAAGAGCCACGCAAGGATGTCAATCCCGACGAAGCTGTAGCCTTAGGTGCTGCCATTCAAGCGGGCGTGTTGGCAGGTGATGTGAAAGACGTGTTGTTGCTGGACGTTATTCCCTTGTCGCTCGGTATTGAGACGATGGGTGGCGTGATGACCAAGCTGATCGAGAAAAACACCACGATTCCGACCAACGCGTCGCAGGTGTTTTCTACCGCAGACAACAACCAAACGGCAGTGACCATCCACGTTTTACAAGGTGAGCGCGAAATTGCCTCAGCGAATAAATCGTTGGGACGTTTTGACTTGGCTGACATACCCCCTGCGCCTAGGGGAATACCACAAATTGAGGTATCCTTTGACATTGACGCGAACGGTATCTTGAACGTATCGGCAAAAGATAAGGCAACAGGCAAAAAGCAATCCATTATCATCAAAGCTTCCAGCGGTTTGTCGGATGATGAAGTCCAACGCATGATTAAGGATGCGGAATTACATGCCGATGAAGACCGTAAGTTAAAAGACCTGATTTCTGCGCGTAATCAAGCAGATGGCATGATCCATGCGACTGAAAAATCCTTGAAAGACCTGGGCGACCAAGTTGCAGCCGATGAGAAATCAGCGATTGAATCGGCAATTGAAGCCTTGAAAGAAGCCGTCAAAGGTGATGATAAAGATGCTATTGAAGCGAAGACTAATAGCTTGGCTGAGGTTTCCGGCAAATTGGCAGAACGGGTTTACGCCCAAAAATCGGCTGGTGAAGGTGATGATTCTGGTAGTTCATCTTCAAAGAAAGCAGATGATGGCGTAGTCGATGCCGAGTTTGAGGAAGTCAAAGAAGACGATAAAAAATGATGTAATCGAAAAATGTAGGGGCAAATAATTATTTGCCCCTACTACTACAATAACGCAAGGGTGGTGCTTGTGACGATAAATACCACCTCATTTTAATTTAGAACTCCACAGAACCGCCCACGTTGGCGGTTATTTACGTTATGGCAAAAGAAGATTATTACAAACTACTAGGTGTTGAACGCAACGCCAGCGATGCGGAGATCAAAAAAAGCTACCGCAGCATGGCGATGAAGTTTCATCCTGATAGGAACAAAGACAATCCTGAGGCAGCGGAGGTCAAGTTCAAGCAAATAAAAGAAGCGTACGAGGTGCTTTCGGATGCCCAAAAGCGTTCCGCTTACGATCAATTCGGCCATGCTGGTGTTGATGGCTCGATGGGTGGCGGCGGACGAGGTGGGTTTACCGCAGAAAGTTTCAGCGACATGTTCGGGGATGTCTTTGGCGATGTTTTTGGCGGCGGTGGACGGCAACGTGGTGGCCCGCAACGGGGTTCTGACATCCGCTATAACCTGGAACTGACCCTTGAAGAGGCCGTCGGCGGAACGGAATCCAAACTTCGCGTACCCGTCCTGGTAGCCTGTAAAGAGTGCGATAGCACAGGCGCTAAAAAAGGCTCCAGCCCCGTCATTTGCTCCACCTGCCATGGGCATGGTCAAGTGCGGATGCAGCAAGGCTTTTTTTCCGTGCAGCAAACCTGTCCGACTTGTCGTGGCTCTGGCAAACAGATCAAAGACCCCTGCGGCGTATGTCGTGGCGAAGGCCGTGTACAAGAAACTAAAACCTTGTCGGCAAAAATCCCAGCGGGAGTTGATACCGGAGACCGTATTCGCTTGTCAGGTGAAGGCGAAGCAGGTGAAAGAGGCGCTCAAGCAGGTGATTTATATGTGCAGATTCATGTCAAAGACCATGCGATTTTCACGCGTGATGGCGCCAATTTATACTGTGAAGTACCCATCAGCTTTGCCACCGCTAGTTTAGGGGATGAAATTTCAGTCCCGACCCTTAATGGCAGGGTGATGCTAAAAATTCCCGCTGAAACGCAAACGGGTAAATTGTTCAGATTACGCGGCAAGGGCGTTAAGCCTGTGCGCGGCGGCGCGGTTGGCGATTTGATCTGCAAAGTCAATATTGAAACCCCCGTTCATTTGACCAAGGAACAAAAATCCTTGATTGAACAACTCAACGCCTCTTTAACAGGCGGCGGCAAACAACACAGTCCACAGGAACATTCCTGGACGGACGGCGTAAAAAGTTTTTTCGATAAATTGACAGGATAAACCATGATGCGAGTTGCCATAGTTGGTGCGTCTGGGCGTATGGGCTTGACCTTAATTCAAGCCGTTACCCAATCGCCAGCCCTCACTTTAACTGTTGCGATTGACCGCGCAGACAGCCCTGTGATGGGCAAAGATGCCGGAGACATAGCAGGAGTGGGCACTGCCGGAGTCAAGGTTACTGATAACCTGGCAGCAGCCAGCGATCAATTTGATGTGTTGATCGACTTCACCCGCCCGGACGTTTCCATGGACTACCTGGAACATTGCCGACAAGCCGGAAAGAAAATGGTGATCGGCACGACCGGCTTTAGCGATGCCCAAAAAGCCAGAATAGCCGAAGCGGCGAAAGCAACAGCCATCATGATGGCACCCAATATGAGTGTCGGCGTAAAC
>JABFSV010000528.1 GCA_013140405.1 Methyloglobulus sp.
TTAAAGAGCTGCAAGGCTTATTGCCCTGCTGAGTCCGACTATTCTACAGATTTAATCGGGACTGTCAAACCCTAAAAATGCAATCCACGCACTTTATTTTGGCCGGCACACAAAAAATTCACCCAATGCATTGAATAAACTGCAAAAAATACTTTCTAATAGGCATTAAAATTTCACTGACCCCAAAATATTTTGATTAAGCCTTGAACTGTTACCCAAAGAAATTAACTTGCGAAGGCATTGCTACGACTTATTCTGAATGCAATGCCTGTAATGGCTCTAAATGAGCAGCCTTAAGTGCCGGCATTACCCCTGAGACTATGCCGATAAACAATGAAAGCGTAAATGCCGCTGCAACATAAGACCATGCCAGTTCAGTAGGGAGTGCCGGCAGGATGTAGCTGATTATCTGGACTGTACCAATCCCGCTCACTACTCCCAACAGCCCACCCGCCGCACTTAGTGTTAGCGCTTCGCATAAGAATAACTTAAAGATTGTTTTTTTTTCCGCCCCTATGGCCCTGAGCAAACCAATTTCTGACACCCGTTCTGAAACGGCTATGGTCATAATAGTGATAATTCCAACTGAACCAACCAACAAAGAAATTCCGCCCAATGCCGCTACCGCCATCGTCAAAATATTCAATACTGAATTCATGCTTTCTAACATTTGATTTTGGGTAACCAATGTAAAATCCTCCCTCCCATGCCTGGCAATAAGTAGCTGTTTAATGTTTTTTTGCACGGTTGCAACCGAAATGTTATCCCCGTAAAGCAAATCTATTTCCATAAGGCTCTCCCTATCGAACATTTCCAATGCTTTTGCTGCCGGAATGTAGACCGTATCATCCATATCAAAGCCCAGCATCTGGCCTTTCTTTTCCATCACGCCGATCACTCGATAGCGATCAGTTCCGATACGTATACGCTTCCCCAAAGGATTAACATGACCGAATAGCTCAGTTGCCAGCTTATCTCCAAGAACAGCAAATGCCCTTGGATTAGCATCCTCACCAGAGGGCAAAAACTGACCTAACACTGGTCGCATTTTCCATACTTGAGGAACGGCATAACCCACCCCGATAACATTACTGCGCCGTTGCTTGCTATCGGTTTCAACTCGCGCATTACCTTGGACGACTGGTGCGACGGCAACAATCCCTCCCAGCTTACCCAAACTAGTTGCATCTGCCATTGTTAATGGCCGTACTGTACTGATTGTGGCCCCAGATAAGCCAAAGGTGGATTTTTTCCCTGGGTGAATGCCAATTATATTCGTCCCAAACTGGGTAAATTCGGCTATCACAAAGCTGTGAAGACCACGGCCTAGTGATGTCAGGATAATTACCGCAGCAATTCCAATAATCAATCCTAATGCCGTGAGTGCTGACCTTAGCTTGTGGGAAACAATAGTGCGAAATGACAACAACAATATGTCGAGGTAACTCATAGCTATCTTTTTGCCAGCGCAGAGATAGGATCAAGCTTTGCTGCTTTACGGGCAGGAAGCACGCCAAACAATAAGCCAGTCAAGATGGCTACGCTTAAAGCAGACAACAGCCCCCATTCTGGGAGCTCAAGGGGGAAATTTGGATAAACAACTCGCAATATTGCAATAGCCAATTGACCCAAAGATAGACCTAACAAAGCGCCTACTAAAGACAACAATATCGCTTCCACTAAAAAAAGCCACTGCACCTGTGCTTGAGATGCACCCAATGCTTTTAGCAGACCAATTTCCGCAGTTCGTTGGGTAACACTGACCAGCATGACATTCATAACCAGTATTCCCGCAACAATCAAGCTAATACCACCAATACAACCTACAGCAATCGTTAGCGCTGTCAGAATTTTATTGAACGCGCTTACCACACTGTCTTGCGTGATGATCGTAATATCATCTTCACCCTCATGGCGAAGCTTGATGATCTTTTTGACATCATCAATCGCTTTTATCATCGCGTCCCTAGACTTGGTTTCGATCAAAATCCGAAACAAAGAATTTGTATCGAATAGGGCTTGAGCGGATGCAACAGGAATAATTACCATCTCATCAAAATCGACACCTACGGATTGGCCTTCCGAAGCCAGGACACCAATAACCCGAAACCGCCTGTCATTGATACGCAGCCATTGGCCAAGCGCGGGAGTATTGGCAAATAATTGCTCACGAATAGTCTGCCCGATTACACAAATGGAGGAGGCTTCATCGGAATCAGTTTTTGGTAAAAAACTGCCTTGCGCCATATTAAGATGCCGCACCCGCAATAGTGCATTGGTGGAACCAAACACATTGGTTTCACGTTCCAGGCCAGCCGCCGTAACTGGGGCTGACCCTATTGTTAGTGGCGCAATCGAAGCAATATAAGGGCTACGTAATAAAGACTCTGCATCTTCTAATGTCAGATCTCTTGGCGTTTCGCCAAATAACGGCGGGGGACCGCCCGTTGTTTCAGTTCGCCCTGGCAACACGATGACCAGATGTGTGCCCAACGCTTCAAACTCATGCACAATATAACTGCGCGCGCTTTCACTTAAGGCAATCAACACAGTCACTGAAGTAACACCGATACTCATTGCCAAGACAATTAGCATCGTCCGCAATAGCTGAGATTTTATGGAATTAAAAGCATGGTGGAATGTGTCCGCAACAAGCATATCAAAACCCTGAAGCTGTAAACCTTAACTTTTTTCCTGTCTTTCTGCCTTGTTGTAACGAATTGATGAATAGACCGAAAGTGCTATCAAAATCGCCCCAACCAACCCAGTGACCACTTCGCTGATGTGATACCGCATACTGACCAACATGATCCCTGCCAAAACGCCGATGGCATAGTGGGCACCATGTTCTAAAAAGACGTACTCATCCAAGGTTCCCTTGTTGACGAGATAAACAGTCAGGCTTCTGACAAACATAGCCCCAATAGCCAGGCCAAGCATGATGATGACGACATCCTGGGTAATCGCAAACGCGCCGATTACACCATCAAATGAAAATGAGGCATCAAGCACCTCAAGGTAAATAAAGCTCATTAACCCCGCTTTTTTAACGACACCTGATGCCGTCACACCTTGCCCCTCATCTTCAAATAATCCAGCAAGACTATCTACGATAACAAACAAAATCAAACCCGAGATACCTGCCACCAAAGCATCTAATCGAATTTCTGGGGGCAACCAATTTTGAATCACCAACAACAAACCCAAAGCCAGGATAATTTCAACAGCTTTGAGCTTACCCAAGGCTGACACACGCTCCTCGATCCGCCCCAGCCAATGCAGCTCTTTGGCATCATCCAGAATAAAATTGAAAAACACCATAAGCAGAAACATGCCGCCGAATGCTGAAATCTGCACATGAGCATCATTGAGATGTTGCGAATAGGTCGCTGGGTCTTTTAATGCCATTTGGGCAACGCTGACAAAATCAAGGCTGGTGGCGACCGAAACAACCAATACGGGGAACACCAACCGCATACCGAACACGGCAATCAAAATGCCCCAAGTCAAAAAATAGCGCTGCCAGCGTTCATTCATCCGCTTTAGGACAGACGCGTTGACGACGGCATTATCAAAAGATAAGCTAACCTCAAGAATGCCCAAGATGATGGCGATAAACACGCCGACCATGCCGCCCCATAAAAAAGCGCCAGTCAGGCAAAGGACTGTAATTAAGATAGAAAGACGAAAATGCTGCATGTTTTACTCATTAATGTTTTAAGTCGCACAACTATAAGAGCATTTATTTATAAAGCAACCTTTCTACTTTTAAATTCTAGCCTTATGGCTGGCACTCCTAGGACAAACAGGCATCATCTTTCGTTCTTTCAATTCGAATATAATTCATTCAAAGCCCAACACTGACCAGAAAAACTGCCAACAACAACGCCGCAATGGAAAACTCCTCCAATTGGTGCATTAAGGAAAACCTTCCCTCCTGCATAATTATTTCGATACGGTTAGTCACTTGATCACGCATATGTACATTTTTATTTAACATGAGATGCTCCTAATGTTTATGGGAATAACTACGCATTTGGCCTACCAATACGCCTTGGATCTCGACTTGTTCAGGTCTGAACCGCATGGCTTCCATTTTGGCATTGGCGGGGATAAGTAAAATTTCGTGGGGGTATTGTTCGATATATTTCAAAGTTGCCTCGATCTTGTTAATCAGTGCGACCACGACCTCACCGTTACGGGCATAACTGCGTTGCTCGATAACAACCCAATCACCGTCGTAAATCCCGGCTTCGATCATCGAATCGCCGCTGATTTTCAACACATAACACGGCTTTTGCGTCCGTAACTCGTCGGGAATTGCCATATAAGAAATCGTTTCCACCGCCTCAATAGGCCGCCCGGCAGCAATGGTGCCGACAAAAGGGAGGCTGCTTTCATTTTCAGCGCCGCCAATCAATTGCCGCGCATAATCGGTCAGCCTGATGCCGCGCTGCTTGCGCTCCGGAGCTTCAATCAATTTCGCCTCAATCAGCGCCTTAACATGGGCATGAAGCGAACCTCGCGATTTCACCCCGATACCGACACAAAGCTCTTCCAATGTCGGCGGATGCGGGAAACTGTCCTGATTCTGGATTAGAAAATCGAAAATTTCTTGCTGCTTGCGGGTTAATGTAAGTTTCATAATGTTCTCAATCTGTTTTGTTATTAAGATAGTACAAGAACAAAAACAAAACAAGTGCAGAACGAATATTTTTTTAACTTAACTAACTAAGCTAATAATTTGGTGGAACTATAACAATATAACCATTTGATTTAAAAAATATTTATCTACTTTAGCCAACTCTCAAATTCATGGAGGTCATAATGGGGCTTGCATTAAAGCTATTTTTTAAAACGAATAAATCAGTTGGCGCCTATTGCACAATATGTATTGCACCTTGTCGGAGTTTTTCACTAGAGCTTGATAGCATGTGAATGGTTAGAATTGAGCTGTCCACAGGCCGCTAAGACATCATCGCCTTTAGTGCCTCTTATCAACGTCGGGATATTAAACGTATCTAATACGGCCTTAAACCGTTCAATTGCATCTAAATCGGGACACTGGTAATGTGATTCTGGGAATGTGTTGAAAGGAATTAAGTTAATGTAAGCACTTTTGCCAGCCAGTATTGTGCCCAATTTTTTAGCATCCTCTGGCGAATCATTAAAATCTTTGATCAGAATATATTCATAGGTAATAAATTGCTTTTTCTTTAGCGGTATCTGGTCAACAACTTTCAGCACCTCATCTAGCGGATACTTTTTATTAAGGGGAATCAGTTCATTCCGCTTTTCTTCAAAGGGTGAATGAAGCGACAA
>JABFSV010000280.1 GCA_013140405.1 Methyloglobulus sp.
CTTACCGAGAATTGTCAGTAATATGCCATCATTTTTGTGATGTGGCAGCAAAGATTCTGCAACTTCTAACTGTTTGAAAACATCACTTGATTGCAAGCTACCGAACAAAAGCAACAATGTTTCATCCCAATTAATTGTCAATGTTTCAGCCAATTCATTTTCAATTTCAACACCTAAGCCAACCTTCATCATGGCGGCAAAATAAATTGCCGCCACATCTGGGTTCTTTTTGATATGAGGAGGTATTTCAGTCCACAACAACCGCATTTCATCGGTACTGCCTTGATTAATACTTTGCTTCAACAAGCCACCGAAAGCCTCGATTTCCAGCTTTTTTATCTCTGTCTCCATCAACACCTTATTTTTGTTCAAGGTAGGCAACAATTTACGCAAACCTTGCCAATCACCTAGATGCTGATAAGTTTGGTGCAAGAGTTTGAGTACGCTGGCATGTGTCGCGTCAATTGAATGCAGCTTAGTCAACGTTTCCAACGCCTGCTCAAACTGATTTGCCGAAAAATGCAATTCCGCCTGGGTCAGGCCGATTGCCACGTCAGACCCTGGCGCGTGGGATGCCGCTTTTTTAAGGTATTCATCCCTTTTGTCGTAAGCGCCACGGGATTGAGCCGCTTTGGCTGCGGTCAGATAATGGATTAAAGGCGCTCCGCTGTGCGATGCGTGTTTAACAAGGACTTTTTCGGCCTGTTCCCATTTTCCTTCTGCTGATCCCACCAAGCCGGCAATCAATGCATCTTGTGAGCGGTTAAATTTAATGCTCCGGCTGCGGTTTTTTAATTGCCAGGGCAATCGAATCAACCAGCCTAACCATCTGAAAAACAGGTAAAGAACATAAAACCCAACAATCAGGCTTATCAGAAACACGAATAGCGATGTTTCAATTTGCCATGTGCCAATTCCGATTAAGACATATCCAGGATTCTCAAAAGTCCCCAGCCATTGATGAATAAAAAATACCGCCGCTAACGTAAGCAGCAGCGAACTAAAGAAAAAAAGCCCGTTTTTCATTATGCGCTCACTATGGCTGCTTTGGGGGAGCGATTTGGGAGGACTGACCAGAATCAAAAGGTTTTACAGGTTCTGTGGTTTTTGATGTCGGCGTAACAGAATCGGATGGCGCTTTCTGAATGTCTTCTTGCACCGGCTCCGGTTTTACTTCGTCCGTAGACAAAGCCTTATCTGTTTCAATCCTTAGCTTAGTCACATCACGGAGCATTTTTAACGACATGCTGATGTCAGGCAATTGGCTGCGGAGCTTGATAGACTGCAAGTGCGACAATTCACTGACAAACCCTTTGGCATTGTCATTATCGGTGAAATGTTGGCTAATCGAGGTTTTTATGTCCGCCAAGGTTGATTGATACAACGCGTCATTTTGCTGGACTAAGGCCATTTTCACCATTTCCAACTTAATCTTAAGTTGTTCGCGCATGAATTCCGCCTGTTCCTGGGTGAGTATTTCTTTGACAGGTTTATCGGAATGCTTAATTGTGACAATCCCTTCGAGCTCATGAATGGCACTATTGAGCAAGCCATCGGGATCTTCGCTGACCGCGCTGGAATTAGTAGCTTCTTCTGGCGGAGTCAACGGTTTACCGGAATAAGGCAACACCAAGGTTAATTTGGCGACATCGCTTTCCAAAGCCTGTATCGAAGCGTACAACCCTACCACATCGGGAACATTGACACCCTGAATCTTCGATATTTCTTGGGCAATCTGCTCACGTATTTTAATTGCGCCAGTGTCGCCACTTTCCCGCAGCCTCTGGTCAGCCGCCTCAAGTGCTACTTTAGCAGTATTGACATCACCTACTAAATGTAACCTTTCATTGGCAACGCTAAGTAGGTATTCAGCATCTGCAATTAACCAGTCACCCCTTGTTTTGCCCAACTGACGTTGTACCTGGAGAACCTTGTCACCTAACTCCTTGCGCGTAGCTTCCATTTTTTGGCCTTGCAGATCAGAAAAGCCAGAAAGCGTCTTGTTAAAGTGATCTTCTTTACCGGCAATTTCGGATTGAAGAGCCGCCAATTGCGACTGTATAGCCGTCAGTTGGGATTGATAATCGTTGATTTGCCGAGTCAGTTCGCTTTTGACTTCGCCACCCAAACCTTCCTGTTTAGCTCGAAGCTGCGAAAAAAAATAAAACCCAACGCCCGCGATGCCAAAAATAAGCAATACAACGATAATAGCAAACCAAAGCCCACCCTTAGACTTGGGGATCGGTTTGGGTTTGTCATCATTTTGGATAATGACGGCCTCTTGCTCTGGTTGCTCACTCAATTCAGACACTCTATTCCCCGATTATTAACGCTTTCATTTATTATTGCTATTGTCGTCTCAAGAATTGCCGGGTCTGAAGGGTTCTCGGCCACGGCGATTTGCGTAAATCCCAGTTCGGCAGCTAGTTTGCTGACCCTTTCGCTAATGACTACCAGCGGTATCATTGCCAGCTTTTTTGTATAGCTTGCGCCCAACATGGCGAGCAAATTCTGCAATGCCTCAAAACTGGTGACGATAATCACCGCCAACAAGCCCTGCTCCAGCAAATTGATGGCTTCAGAATTATCATTATCCGGTATAACCCGCTGATAAACTTCCCAATAGCCAACATTTGCGCCCCTGCTACGAAGGACGTTCGCCAATTCTTCACGTCCACCTTGGCCTCGGACAATCAATATATCCTGACCATTAACCTGCTGCATTTGCGGCATGGCAAGTAAAGATTCACTATCGTATCCATTTTCAGGGATCAAACTGACCTGTAAACCTGCTGACTGCAACGCCCTAGCGGTTGCCTGCCCAATTGCGGCTATTTGCGCTTCCTCAAACTTGGCTATTTTGCCACCATTCGCTTTAAGCGCAAAATTTACTGCGTTTACGCTGGTAAATATGAGCCAACGGTGGTTGGACAATTTGGATAGGGGATTGGTTGCTACAGATTGGTCATCAAGATGATTATCCGGCTGGGCATCATCCATTTCCACAATTTTAAGGGTTGGGAAACGGACAGCGACACCACCCTGTTGTTCGATGAGTTGGCATAATTTTTCAGCCTGATGTACAGGGCGGGTGACCAAAACATGCGCCCCTTCCAAGGCATTGCTCACAAATGAAGTGCCTGCAAAACTTTATCCGCGCCTTGTGACAATAAATCTTCGGCTATTGTTTTGCCAATAGATTCAGCATACTCCAGTTTGCCACTGCTTTCGCTGCGATAAATAACACTGCCGTCAGGACTGCCGACCAAGCCGCGCATGGATAATTGACCATCATGAATTTCGGCAAAACCCGCGATAGGAACTTGGCAGCCGCCGCTCAATCGTGCATTCATTGCCCGTTCTGCCCGCACACAAATACCCGTTGCGTTATCGTGCAATTTGCCCAACATGTCATTGAGTTCCTTGTCATCAACCCGACATTCTATGCCAATTGCGCCCTGCCCTATGGCTGGCAAGCTAATTTGTGTATCCAGGGATTGGGCTATCCGTTCGGCAAAACCCAGCCGTTTCAAGCCAGCCGAAGCCAAAATAATGGCATCGTAATCGCCTGCGTCCAATTTTGCCAAGCGGGTATTGACGTTTCCCCGCAGCGTCAAAATTTCCGCATTGGGGTATAACGCCTTGATTTGGCACTGCCTACGCAAACTGGATGTACCTATCCTGGCGTTAGGGGGTAAATCCGTTAATGAAGCGTAATGGTTGGAAACAAAGGCATCGGTGGGATCTTCCCTGCTTAATATCGCCCC
Organism: Methyloglobulus sp.; assembly: GCA_013140405.1. Taxonomy (GTDB): domain Bacteria; phylum Pseudomonadota; class Gammaproteobacteria; order Methylococcales; family Methylomonadaceae; genus Methyloglobulus. The sequence goes on from JABFSV010000280.1 coordinate 3,768, forward strand.
TAAATGCAAACCTTCTGGAAATTCTACAGGCACATCTTTCATGGAATGCACGGCAATATCCGCCGTCCCTTCCAGCATTCCCACCTCAAGCTCTTTAACAAACAAGCCTTTGCCGCCGATTTTGGCGAGCGGCGCATCCAGGATTTTGTCGCCCTGGGTGGTCATTTTCACCAATTCGGTTTTTACGCCAGGGAAAGCTGTTTCTAGTAATTTCGCAACATGTTCGGCTTGCCATAAGGCCAGCGGGCTTTTTCGGGTGGCGATGCGAATGGTTTGTTTGTTCAAAATATTGCCTATCAGAATCTAAATGGGGTTTAGTAATGAGAAAATTAATAAGCCTAACACGCCAATCTTAAGACCGCATCTAACCAGCCAAGAATTGTCTTAAGTTCTTCAGAATCATTTTGCTCAAAATCAGTATCGGTTCGTAGTGAAAATTTTGTTGCCGCCTTGCTTAATCGCTCATTCACCGCCTGCCATACTTCACTTTGCGGCGGCTGTTCTACCAAAATCATATCAATTGCTGGCTTATCCAGATCACGTAATTTACCATACAGATCATGGGCGTAACGTTCTTGATTTGCCGACATCCTGACTAACTCGGAATTTTCGTCTGGCTTTACCGCATCACTGTAAGCAATAACCCCAAGTTTATGCACATGCTTAAATGCAAAGCCCTTCTGTATGACTTTTATTTGTTCAGCGCTGCAAAGATACGTGGTGGTAATCGGCGCATAATGCACCTCCATTCGACCTGGGGCATGGATTTGCGCGTCTTTTTCGGGTATCTCCAGTGAAATTTGCAGTACTTGTTCAATTTCGGTTTTGCTGATTTGCCCTGACCTTAATAATCTTGGCTGGTTGCCACTTAAATCCACAATCGTCGATTCCAAACCGACTACACAGGCACCACCGTCCAGAATCATATCGACCTTATCGCCCAGTTCTTCTTCGACATGGCTTGCCTGGGTGGGGCTAATCCGACAAAATCGGTTGGCAGACGGCGCGGCGACCCCGCCACCAAATACTTTCAATAAACTTAAAGCAACCGGATGATTGGGGACGCGCAAGGCCACAGTGTTTTGTCCGCCCGTGACTTCCATCGGCACATCAGGGTGTTTTTTTAGTACGATAGTTAACGGCCCAGGCCAAAAGCGCTCCGCCAGTTTCCAGGCAGTCTCAGGAATTTCAATCGCCCAATCGGTAAGCGCAGCCTTATCTGGGATGTGGACAATCAACGGATGATGGGCAGGACGGCCTTTGGCAGCAAAAATACGCTTTACTGCTTCTGGGTTTTTGGCATCTGCTCCTAAGCCGTAAACGGTTTCGGTGGGGATGGCGACCAATTTGCCTTGCCGTAGTAACTTGGCGGCAAGTTGAATATTGGCTGGGTTAGCGGATACTGAAATTGTCATTTAACCAATAAATTCGTAGATACCATCTCTCCGTACCAATCGCAAGTGGTCAAATTGCCACTTGAGGTTGATAGGGTTGTTGGTGTTTCAATACACCAAAACAAATCTGCACCAATTTCCGCATCGCCGCGCCCAAGGC
>JABFSV010000496.1 GCA_013140405.1 Methyloglobulus sp.
GTGGCATTAAAATAATTTTCAGGAAATGGCGGATAAGCATCCAGTTCGACGCGATAAAACCTCAGCACTTCCCGCTTGTATTCTTTTAGTAGGCTGATGTCATCGTATTCTGGATGGCCTTGGAAGAATACAGTACGGAAACCATCTGGGCTGACAGCCAGATGTACGCCAGCTTCTTTGCTGGCAACCAACACTTTTAGGTCGTGTTTTTCCATATCGCTTTGAAATATTTCGTTGAAGCGGGAATGCGGCACGTCAAAGCGCGTATTGATTTCCGCAACCAAGGGATGCGTCCGATGAAAGGTTTTATGTGAATAAACACCCCAGCGCTTCTTGCCAATGGGAGTCCGTGAAATGCCATAGTTGTATTGGATCAAGGCGTGGGTGGCAAGGCACGAACACAGTACCGAGGTGACATTTTCTGTTGCCCAGGAAAAAACCTCGGTTAACGGTTGCCAGAAGTCTTCCTGATCCAGTTTTGCACCAACCACGTTTGCACCACTAATGATAAGGCCATCCAAGCCATCCTGTTTGATCTGCTCGAATGGTTCGTAATACTTGTCGATATGGGCTTGCGTCTCAGGACTTCTCGCCAGACCCTCTATAGTGAAGATGTGTACGTGGAATTGCACAATCTGGTTACAAGCCCCCAGCAGACGGAGAAACTGTCGTTCCGTCGCTTCCAGCGCAGCATCAGGCATCATATTCAGCAAGCCAATGTGCATTTCCCGAATATCCTGATTACTGGCACGTATCGGATCTAATATTTCCTCACCTTCTTCCTGCAAACGGCGGAAAGTCGGTAAGTCTGTGTGGGCAACTAAGGGCATAATCGGCGGTCAATATCAGGATGCTTATTTGCTTAATGCTTGGGCAACAAGCTGGATAAAATCATCTTCGTTGCGGACTTGGGCAGCATCATTCGCATCTATCGTATAACCATATTGGTCTGCAATGGCTTGGTAACGCGGCAATCTCGACTTGAATAACTCAGGGAACACCCAGGTAACGAATTCGTCCGGCGGAATGCAAGCTGGATTGGCATAGCCTTTCAAAGCCATAAATTCAGCAAGTTTTTCTTCCAGGAAAGCCTCGCGGTAATACAGTGGCTTTGGATCGGTTTTGGCGCGCCCGACAATAGTCTGCTCCAGTGTAGGCGGAATTTTTATGTAAATGATGAGCGTGTGCTGCGCCAGCGTATCCAGCACCTCTTGGCTGTCCAATTCGCAAACACTACCGCCAGCATCGTTGATAAAATGCTTATAACCATAAATGTCTTCGGCTTTCTCAATAAATTCAGGCACATCTTTCATTGCCGCAACTTCAGCTTGATGATGCAATTTCTGCCGCCGTTTGAATTCTTGTAGCGATAAGCCATCCATTTCAGGGTCACCTAATTTGCCGAGAAAGCTCGATACCGGCGCAAGATTATCAACTGTTATTTTATTGCTGATATGGATTGAGTCGGTCAACAACAGGTTTCTTAGAAATGGCACCTGCATGGCTTCGCGCTTGATGTTATCCAAGATTGGTTCTTCTAGGTATTTTGTGCCTATTCTGTAATCACCGGAATAATGAAACCATTTGGCTTTAGGTAGTTTATTTGCCAGCGTCGTCTTGCCCGCACCGGACATAGCCAGCAAGGTAATCCGCTTTGACGGCCAATCCAAGAACTCCTGGGGACTCATTCGCATAGTTCGTCCCTAATCAATCCAGATAGTCTTCAATATCCACGTCTTCCAGGTTTGGCCTGTGTTCATCAGGGTCAGAATAACCCAAGTCGTCACTTTCAATCTCACCGAAGGGTGCACTCCAATCTTCAGGATCTTCGATGTAGTCAAAAGTAGATCCGTACCAGCTTTCCTGGTCGTACTCACCAATGTCGCCGTTCAGGTACTGGACTTCAATTGAGTCGCTGCCGTCTTCGACGTTGATGACTTTAAATTTCAGGTTGTTTTCTACATCCTTGTACCAACTGCCAATGATGGGGTCTGCTATGGTTGTCATGATAATTACCTCAAAGTTTTAAACAGGTATTTAATGTGGTATGAACAGATAGTCGTCGGCAAAAAATAAAGGCGCACCTTAAATTTAATGCTGAGGTATTGATGGTGTTCCAATTATCCCTGTTCATGTCCGCATTGCCTGTATTGCAAAGCCGATTAACGTTCTTGTCCATAATAGTTATAGAGGATGTGCTGCTTTCTTGCAAGAGTTTGCTGTGCTACGATGCCGACCTGTTTTAAATTGTAGCGAGCGTATTAAACCATGCCGGAAATATTGATTGGTGGGCAAAATGGTATCAAGGTTTTTATGGATGCCGCAATGGGTAATCGGCACGGCATGATTTCCGGCGCGACTGGCACAGGGAAAACGATTACTCTGCAAATACTGGCGGAAGGATTTTCAAAGATTGGCGTTCCGGTTTTTTTGGCTGATATTAAGGGCGATTTATCTGGCATTACAGTTACCGGAAATCCCCATGAAAAGATTACCGAACGGATTCAACAAATTGGCATTAGCGATTACCAACAGCGTGGTAGCCCCTCAGTATTCTGGGATATTTTTGCCAAAACAGGACATCCAGTACGTGCCACCATTTCCGATATGGGGCCTTTGCTGCTCAGTAATTTGCTGGAACTGAACGATACCCAGACGGGCGTACTTTACAGTTGCTTCAAGATTGCCGACGACAACGGCCTGTTGCTGCTGGATTTGAAAGACCTACGCGCCCTGTTGACCTGGGTAGGCAATCAAGACAAAGCACTGCAAGTGGAATACGGAAATATAGCCGCAGCCAGCTTGGGTGCGATCCAACGCCAACTATTGGTGTTGGAGGAACAAGGCGCAGAACACTTCTTTGGTGAACCCGCCATCCAGCTTGAGGATTTTTGCAAAACCGACTTTTCCGGCAATGGCGTAATCAGCATATTAGATGCAACTGACCTAGTCAGCAAATCGCCACGTTTATACGCCACATTCCTGTTGTGGCTATTATCAGAATTGTTTGAGAACATGCCCGAAGTCGGCGATGCCGACCGCCCTAAATTAGTCCTGTTTTTTGATGAAGCGCATTTGCTGTTCGACCAAGCGCCTAAATCCCTGCTAGACAAAATCGAACAAATCGTCCGCTTAATCCGTTCCAAAGGCGTAGGTATTTACTTTATCAGCCAAAGTCCACTAGACGTACCCGAAGATATTTTGGGGCAATTGGGACTGAAAATACAACATGCTTTAAGGGCGTATACGCCCAAAGACCAACAAGTTGTTAAAAGTGTTGCCGGAACATTCCGCGCCAATCCCAACATTGATACCGAAACCGCTATCCAGGAATTAAAAACTGGAGAAGCCCTGGTTTCCGTGCTTAATAAAGATGGCAGCCCAACACCCGTCGAGCGCATTTTGATACGTCCGCCGGAATCCCAAATTGGCCCAATCACTCAGGAACAAAGGGGTGAAATGCTGAAACGGTCGCCTTTTCATGGTCGATATGAAGCGGAAATTGACCGGGAATCGGCTTACGAGATGCTCAAACAAAAAACTGAGCAGCAGAACCAAGAAAAGCTAGAAGAATTAGAAGAAAAGAAAGAGAGAAAGGCAGAGTCTGGCGGCTCACGCCAACGTCAAAGCATCACTGAAGCGCTACTTAAGAATGCTGCCCGTAGTATCGGCACAACGGTCGGTCGGCAAATTGTGCGCGGCATTATGGGTTCATTGTTGGGTCGGCGTTAGCAGAAAGCCGGTTGAAATTTTTCCTGATTTAGCCAGGCGGTTTCAAGGTTGAAGTGCAAATAATGCAGCATGATGCTGCTTATGTATCTTTGAGTTTGTAAAATTAATTGGCAACAAAGCTATTGCTCTGTCTTTAAGTCTTTGTAATAAAATCCTAAGCGAGTATTTGGCGGATAGCATCCATGCAGCTTTATTTTTGGAATCCACTTATCTATTTTCGTTATTTTAATAATTTCAAGGTCCAATTTCTTTATTAATGGATTAGTTGATCCATTTGGGTAATAAATAGTGGTTTGATGTTCACCTTGCTGATATCGAATAGCTTCTCTAGGCATATCATTTAAAGGAAACACATCTCGATTGTCGGCAGATATAAACCCTGATTCGTCAAATTTTTTAAGCAAACTATTTGTTTAGTCCCGTAGTCATATGGAGTATCCCTATCCCTCCTAAAGGAGACTGGCATATGGCAAGTATACTGCATGGTAATGCCGAAACCACGCCTAGAATCCGCCAAGAAATACCTTTATGTTCGCCCAGTTGACAGGGGTTTAGTAGACACTGAAAAAGGTTGCGTTAAAGTGGCGGGGTAGGCACGTCCGTTACTTTTCAGCGTTTCCTGAAACATCAATAAATCCGTGTATGCCCCTTTTGGATTTTACTGCCAGCCATTCTTTTAGATACCTTAATTCATCGGTTTCTTCCAAGTTATCCAACGGCTGTTTATTCTTTAGCAAACGAAATGCCGAGGCAAGGACATTGTAACGAGCGCCGGTAATTCCAGCCCGGCGCAACCCCACCGTATTTAATTTGTAGTGTTTCGCGTAATGGCCACCTATTAAGGTAAAAGGGATGACATCCATGCTCAACCCCGTCGTGCCTTGGACAATTGCGTACGAACCTATCCGGCAAAACTGGTGGGCGACAACACCGCCACCCATAAACACCTTATCGCCAACTTCAACATGCCCACCCATCGCGACATTATTGGCAAATATAGTGTTGCTGCCGATAATGCAATCATGGGCTACATGGCTGTTATTCATGAAGAAACAGCCAGAACCGATGTGCGTTTCGCTATTTTCCTTGGTTGAACGATGGGCGGTAAAGCCTTCCCGAAACACATTATTGTCACCAATTATCAACCAGCTTACCGTTTCCGCCTTGAAGCTGGTATCCTGCGGCAAATCGCCTAGGACGACATGCGGATGTAAGATATTACCGCTACCCATTTTTACATAAGGCTGGACGACCGCATGTGCGCCTATCTGGCAGCCGTCGCCAATTTCCACATCATTTTCCAGCACGGCAAAAGGCCCAATTATGATGTTGTCGCCCAGTTTTGCGTTGGCAGCAATATAAGCGGTAGGGTGGATTTTTTGCGGCATGTTCCTGTTATCCTCGTGGATGATATTTTGTATGTAATTCTTTTAGCCGTTCACGAGCAATGTGGGTATAGATTTGCGTCGTCGATAAGTCCGAATGCCCTAATAATAGCTGAACTACGCGCAAATCCGCACCATGATTCAACAAGTGCGTCGCAAACGCATGGCGCAAGGTATGCGGTGACAA
>JABFSV010000426.1 GCA_013140405.1 Methyloglobulus sp.
CTAGGGTGGTCACAACAACTCTTTGGCGGAAGCGACCTAGGGGATGCCAGACGGACAGCGCGGTTAGTTGACGTGGCGGCACGCATGGCGAAACAGGTAGGCAGTTCGCTGGCGAAGAGTTGTGACGGAGACCAAGCTGCCTTATTGGGCAGCTACCGGCTGATGCGTAATGAAGCGGTCAAACCGGAAGCGATTCGGGCAAGCGGTTTCGCGCGTGTCGCAGAACCGAACGCGTGACGGGGTATGTTACCAATGCCGTTAAGTTAAGCCCATGGCCGGACGGGGCATGTTGCCCCGTTCGCATGGTTTCCGCGTAGTTCAGGATGACGGTACAAACAAAACGTATGTGACGGGGTTGCAAACCCCGTTCCGCGTTCGGGTTGCAACCCCCGTCCCGCGTTCGAGAAAATATCTGGGAATAACAATTCGCCCTTTAATAAATTGCATGGCTATATGCAGGTCGCAGGTTGAGCGAAATTTATTTCAGCTAACACTTTGTAATTAGGGCCTATAGGATGTGCCGAACGAAGGGAGGCGCATCGTTCGTGCTAACTTGTTCTTCGTAGATAGCATGATAAATTGAATATCTAACCCGCTTATCGAGTGCGACTGGTAAATTGTTGCAGCCTAGTTATTCAAACTTACGCATTACCAACCCTCTGCATTTGCTTGTTCTAGTATAATTCCACCCAAACCTTCTTGTGATCCAGTGTTGAAAAGACAATCAATGAAACCAAAAACCGCCATACTACTTTTAAATTTAGGAACGCCCGATAGCCCGAGTCGCTGGCATGTGGGGCGGTATCTAAGCGAATTTCTCAATGATCCAAGAGTTATCGACATTCCTTGGTTGGCCAGAAAAATATTGGTCAACTGCATTATCGTACCGTTTCGGTCTGGTAATTCGTCAAAGCTCTATCAAGCTATTTGGGATAAAGAATCGGGTTCGCCACTGCTGATGAATACCTTAGCGTTGCAAAAAAAGCTGCAAATAGCCGTAGGTGATGACATCACGGTAGAAATGGCTATGCGTTACAAAAATCCCAGCATGGACGTTGTTTTGGAACGTATGCACCAGCAGGGCTATCATAAGATTATTGTGTTCCCATTATTCCCGCAATATGCGTCGAGTAGCACCGGTAGTGCGTTACAGCGCTTTATGGAGATTGTGGGTCAATGGTGGGTTATTCCCGAAATTAAAATCATTTCCCAATATTTTGATAATGATGATTTTATCAATTGCATCGTTAATCGTGCTAAAAAATACGATCTGGCGCAATACGACCATATTATTTTTAGCTATCACGGCTTACCAGAAAGGCAGGTAGATAAAGTTTATACCGATGGCGCTTTATGTAAACATCATGATTGCGAAGAGACTTTAACCGAGAGCAATTATTACTGTTACAAAGCCGCGTGTTATCAAACAACGAAAGCCATCGTAGAAAAACTGGCGATAGCACAAGATAAATACACATTGAGCTTTCAAAGTCGCTTGAACAATAAATGGTTAATGCCATTCACCGACAAAGTGATCGAAGAACTGGCAGTAAAAGGCGCTAAAAAAGTGCTGGTTTTTTCGCCCGCATTTACCGCAGATTGCTTAGAAACCCTGTATGAAATTGGTGTTGAATACCAAGAAATTTTCCATAAACACGGCGGCGACAAAATACAGTTGGTAGAAAGCTTAAACAGCGGTGATGATTGGGTAGAAACCATTAAAAAGATTGCGCTGTAGAACGGGTTAACATCCACCATTCCATATAAGGTTTTCCGAAGTGAACATAGTGAAGGCTTGGCGAGATGGCATCTACAGATCTGGTAACATTAATTCTTACGAATACCCCGAATAAACCATGACTAGCAGCAAAGAATCTGGAAACCTCAAAATCGCCCTAGCCCAAATCAATTTCCTGGTCGGCAATATTGCCGCCAATGTTGATAACATAATCAAGGCGGCATACACCGCCCGTGATGAGTTAGGTGCGGATATGATTGTCTTTCCTGAGCTTATCGTTACTGGTTATCCTGCTGAAGACCTGCTTTTTCGAGCCGATTTTATCGAAGAAGCCAATAACGCTATCCATCACATCGCCGAAAGCGTTAATGATATTGCCTTGGTGGTGGGTTTTCCTGAATTAGCTGATGGCAAGCTCTACAACAGCGCGGTCGTGCTGCATCAAGGCGTAACGCTGGCGTGTTACCGCAAACAAGCACTGCCCAATTATGGTGTGTTTGACGAGCGGCGCTATTTCACTCCAGGTAATCAACCCTGTGTTTTTGAGTTTAACGGCAATTTTATTGGCCTAACCATTTGTGAAGATGTCTGGCAGGAAGGCATTATCGCCGCCAACAAACAAGCCGGAGCGGAGTTGTTGCTGACCCTGAATGCGTCACCATTTAACGTAGGGAAAATGCAACAACGTGAAGCGGTCATTTGCTCGCAGGTTAAAGCGGCGCAAATCCCCTTGGTTTATGTCAATCAGGTCGGCGGTCAGGACGAATTGATATTTGATGGCGCATCGTTTGTCGCTGACGCACAAGGTGAAATTGTTTATCGTGCTGAGGAATTCCAAGAGTATTTAGGTGTAGTCGAATTTAAAGATAACCAACCCATACCAACAACCTGCGTACCTTTGGATGAAAGAATTGCCAGCGTTTACCATGCTCTCGTATTAGGCGTTAAAGATTATGTACGGAAAAACGGTTTTAGTGGCGCAATCTTGGGCTTATCCGGCGGCATTGATTCCGCATTGGTTTTGGCACTGGCTGTAGATGCGTTAGGAAATGATAAGGTTGAAGCCGTACTTATGCCGTCGCGTTATACTCAAGACATGAGCAACGAAGATGCCGCGCTGGAAGCTGAAATCTTGGGCGTTAAGTTCCACACGATTCCCATAGAACCCGCTGTCAGTGCCTTTACAGGCATGTTAGCCGAGGTTTTTGCGGGTACGAAAAAAGACACCACCGAAGAAAACATCCAGGCGCGTTGCCGTGGCGTTATTTTGATGGCTATGTCGAACAAACAAGGTTTGTTGTTGCTGACTACGGGCAATAAAAGCGAGATGAGTGTCGGTTATGCCACGCTTTACGGCGACATGGCGGGTGGTTTCGCACCGATTAAAGATGTCCCGAAAATGTTGGTGTATCAATTGGCGCGTTATCGTAATTCCATCTCGCCCGTCATACCCGAACGTGTGATTATCCGCCCGCCGTCTGCTGAACTTGCGCCTGACCAAGTTGATGAGGATTCCTTGCCGCCGTATGAAATACTCGATGCTATTCTCGAACGCTATGTAGAAAAAGACCAATCCGCTGATGAAATCATCGCTGCTGGTTTCAGCCGCGAACACGTCGTCCGCGCAATCAGTCTGGTTGATCGTAATGAATACAAGCGTAGGCAATCGCCACCAGGCATTCGTATTACGACACGGGCTTTTGGGCGGGATCGCCGCTATCCGATTACGTCAGGCTATCGAGGGATAAAAACTGTCAATCAAGATCACGATAACCAACCGCAAGACAACAGCGAAATTTCCACAAAAGAAAAAACCTAGCAAAACTGCCCAGAATCCAATTCTAAATATCCACTAACATTACAATAGTTCCCCAGCGATATGACGTGTGTTGTACCATATTGCCCTTATACAAATGCGCTGGATTGCATAGCTTCCCTGTCAAAGCTTACGTACTGCTGGCATTAACAACAATTGGAGAAATAAATGTCGGTGAGTTCCGAACAATTTAAACAAGCCTTACAACTGTGGGCAAGTGGTATTGCCGTAGTTACTTCAAAGTCAGAAAAATTGGGTGTGCGCGGCATGACAGTGACCGCATTCTCCAGTGTTTCTGCCGAGCCGCCGCAAATATTGGTGTGCCTTAACCAATCGGCAGATACCGGAGAAAATATCGACCAAAACCAACGGTTTGCCGTGAATATTTTGAGTGCTCAGCAACAAGATGAATCCAATAATTTTTCCGGTGGCAGCAGCCAGGAAGAACGCTTCGCCAACACGCGCTGGAGCGTCGGCGTAACTGGCGTTCCCATTCTCGATGAAAGCCTCATGTCCCTGGAGTGCAAGGTCGTAGAAAAAGTCCGCGCAGGCACCCATTGGGTCATTATTGGCGAAATTGAAGAGGCCACTTGCCGATCCGGCGAGCCGCTGTTGTATTTTCGTAGCAATTATCGGGAACTGGCGAGTCTAAACGAATCATCAACTTCTACCGATTAACGCCCGCTATCCCTTACTGATTCCGTGCCGCAAATAATCTATAGCGTCAGCCAACTTAACCGCGAGACCGCTGATGTACTGAGCGGACATTTTCTGTCCATTTTTGTCGAAGGCGAAATTTCCAATCTCAGCATTCCTTCATCTGGACATTGTTACTTTACGTTAAAAGATGCTAACGCCCAGGTAAGATGCGCGATGTTCCGTGGTCAGCGCAAACAATCATTCAAGCCGGAAAATGGCAAACAGGTGGTCGTCAAAGCGCAAGTCAGCCTGTACGAACCCCGTGGCGATTACCAGCTTATCGTTGAATACATGGAAGAAGCGGGTGATGGCGTATTACGCAGGGCATTTGATGCGCTCAAACTAAAATTGTCCGAAGAAGGGCTATTTTCTGCGGCGCACAAAAAAAACCTGCCTATCCTGCCTAAAGCCATTGGCGTTATTACCTCGCCTTCGGGAGCTGCAATTCGGGATATTCTGACCGTCCTGCGACGGCGTTTTGCTGCCGTACCCGTCATCGTCTACCCAGTCGCCGTACAAGGCGAGAATGCCAAGTTTGAGATTGCCAAGGCGATTGCCACAGCCAACACGCTTAAGCAATGCGATGTGCTGATACTTGCCAGGGGCGGCGGCTCACTGGAAGACCTGTGGGCGTTCAATGAGGAAATAGTCGCTAGGGCAATCTATGCCAGCCAGATTCCGGTTATTTCCGGTGTTGGTCATGAAACCGATGTGACTATTGCGGATTTTGTTGCCGACCTACGTGCTGCAACCCCGTCCGCAGCAGCAGAACACGCCACGCCAGATCAGCAGCAATGGCTAAATAAATTCAATGAGCTAGATGTGCGACTGCAACAATACGTGCAGCGACAACTCAGGCAACATCAACAAAAAATAGATTGGTTAAATGGACGGTTAAACCAACAGCATCCCAAGCAAAAATTGACCCGCAATCAGCAACGCTTGGATGAGTTGGACATCCGATTAAAAAAAGCCGTTCAGCTTAGGTTAGCCCACAACCAGAGAATCGTCGAAA
>JABFSV010000046.1 GCA_013140405.1 Methyloglobulus sp.
GTGCAAACCTTATGGCATTTGGCAGCTATATGGCGATGGGCGGACATGTTAGGATTGATGTCAGGGTGGTTGACGTAGAAACCTCGCTGGTAAAGTTTAGCGAGGATACGGCAGGTTTGCCCCAAGACACCGCCAAGCAGATGCAAGCTATGGCGGTGCATCTTGCCAATAAACTGGGATCAAATGCAATTTCCGGTAAAGAAAATGCCACGGACATGATACTGTGGAAGCGCTATGAAGAAGGGGTTTCACTGATGGATAAACATCTTTACGAACTTGCAATCACAGTATTTAAAGACATACTGCAAGGCGACCCTGGTTTTGCCGCCGCAGAGAAACAGATCAAACTGGCTATAGAATTACAAACGAGACAATAGTTGCCAATTAGTCTTGTTTCGCAGTTAGAATTAAGTGCATTTGGACTTTAACGAATAAGGTATTATCTGATAAGTCGATATTAAAGGCATGTAATTTTTTAAGAACGGAGATAAACAATACAGAATATTTTCGCTAATCTATAATTATAGCAATGCCCCATTATGCATTGAAATGATGGATGTTGAGGTAGGCCATTAATTGGCTCTAAACAAATCGGTTGATTAAAGTGGCAACTCTTAATTGAAACTTTAATTATTACTTCCACTAACAAGGCGAGGTGACTCGGTGGAAACGCACAGATTGATTCCTTCAAGAAGTCTATTTACTTTGCTTAATATGTTATTGCTTTTCAATAGTAATAATATCTTAGCAGAGCAAAATTCACCTTGGGATAATGAACAAATAGCCATAACCAACTCAATACCCCTCCTCTCACAAGAGCAAGTAGCTCTTGATGCCAAGCTGCACACGGCGATGGCTCTGTATTATAACGGATCATACCGTTTAGCATTGCCAATCCTAAAAGAAGTTGCCGCCAAAAATGACACTAGGGAGGTGTTATATTGGTTAGGGCGATCGGCCTATGAGACTGGCGAAACAAGTCTTGCTATAGAAAAATACCAACAAATCCTGGCGCGTGAGCCGAATCTTTCAAGAGTTCGTTTAGAGCTGGCTGCTGCTTATAAGCAAGCAGGCAATAATGATGCCGCACAAATGGAACTCCAAAAAGTATTGGCTGAAAATCCAGATGCGGAAGTAAGGCAACTCATAGAAAAGGCGGTGGTTGATATAGAAGAACCGCAGACAGAATCCAAGCGGTTTTATGCTGCGATAAGAGCTTCAATGGGCCCAGAATACGATAGCAATATCAATGTTGGGCCTAGGGATGAACGCATTTTGCTGGCTAATAACCAAGCGCTGACATCAAAGAACCTTGATGGATGGCTGCTCAAGTTTAATGTAAATGGTGATGCACTCTACGATTTTGGCAAGCCTAATGGATTTGCTTGGCACAATCATATTCAATTTCTCCATCATGAATATCCGGGTACAACCAATAGCAATTTTAATTACACTCAAACAGATGTTTACACGGGGTTGGATTACTACGCCTCAAAATTTAAGGCGAAACTGCCGTTTGGATTCATAGACCGACGATTTTCCAATCAATCATTATCCCGATCCTATTATGTCATGCCCAATCTTGAAGTCAGCGTGTCGGATAATACTGATTTTGCGTTATCGTATCGCTATGAAAATGAAGATTTTATCGGACCTCAATTTGACGCCCTAAGTGGCATTACCCATACAGGTACTTTTGGGCCACGATTCAAATTCGAGGCCTTTAGTGCAGAACATTCGCTTGCTTTATTTGGCACTTATAGTCGGCGTGATGCTAATAATCACCCGGATCTTCCTGGTGAATGGTCTTTCAATGAATGGTCTGTAGGGCCATCCTACTTCGCCCGTTTTAAAACGGGGACAGAGCTGTATCTGGATTTCAAATACCTGAATCGTAATTATGATGCCCCTGCGAGATTATTTCTGGGGGCTGGTAAACGATTAGATGACCGCTATAGCTTAACCTTTTCATTAAGCCAGACATTTTACAGAAACTATTTTGTATCATTGAGTTATAACTATACCGACAATAGCTCAAATGCAAAATTGTTCGACTATGACAAAAATATGGTCGGGTTAAATTTTGGTACAAATTTGAATTTTTAACCTGGGCAAAGAGGAAATAAACGATGAAAACGAATCACTTTATTTTCACGCAGATTTGTACCGCTCTACTTTGTGGCGCGTTATTGGTTTATAGCCAAATCGTTTCCGCCGAAAATATTCCGGCAATAGCGCAGATTGAACTGTGTACGGGCGAAATTCAAATTTTAAAACTGGATAAGACTTCTCAAACCGAAGGAGCCTTATCTTCAGGCGATGTACTCCAGACGACCGATAACCGAAACAGCCGCTGTCGTATTGCTTTTCCAAATGGTAATTTCATCCATGTTGGCTCAGCTACATCCGTTAAATTTTATAAAAATCAACAGCTCACACTCATGCAAGGCCAGTTAATAGCCTATGCCATGCCCACGATAGGGCAACAACAAGCTATGGCGTTACACCTAGGTGACGGCGTGCTTGCATTGTCTATGGGGAAAGTTCTTGCAACAGAGTCAAAAGATAAACGCCAGATTGCGGTTTTCAATGATCTAGTTTCCGCTGTGTGGCATGACAGCCAGGGTGAGAAAACCTTGTACCCTGGAAATTTAGTCAAACTGTCAGCAGGTTCATCCGTAGAAATCACGCAAGCGCCACGGATTATGGAATCCGAAATTTCTGAAAAAATGAGTCCTGAAACACCCGCCGTAAAACAGGCTACCCAGGCTTTTAAAGACCGGGATCTAGTGACGGCGGCCCGATTGTTCAAACAAATTCAACAGGCATTTCCATACAATGCGGCTGCTGCTTATCATCTTGGGCTATTTGAACTCAATGCCAATAAGACCCCAGAAGCCGTACAACAATGGCAAAAGTACGTTGAAATTGATCCTGAAGGTGCAAAAAAGAGTGGCGTCACTAAGCAATTAACGCTCATGACCTCAAAATCCATCCAGGATGAGGTCAAACAAGCCATAGCAAACGAAAAAACACTTTCCAATCTAGCGCCAGAACCCAATAGCATTGCGGTACACCCTTTAATTAACAAAGGGGAGGAACAATACGGGCCAATAGGTAAAGGCTTAACTGCTTTCGTCATTACCGACCTTACCAAAGTTCCCGGCCTAAAAGTGCTTGAGCGAGAGAAGCTCCAAAAGCTCATCGACGAGATCAAGTTATCGGAAACAGGAGAACTGGTTGAAAAGTCCGCTCGTGTGCGGGCGGGTCGCATTATGCGCGCGGAAAAATTGATGATTGGTGATTACTTAATAGAAACCAAAAAGGGGGGGCAATGAAACATAGCCCATTGTTTAAGATAGGGTTACTGCTGCTGATTTTGGGTAACTACAGCCTGTGCATTGCCCAAGACCAGGAAGAGCAGTTGACTGTAAACGCCACGACTACCGATGTAGAAGGAGTATCCCAGCATGACATCAAAGAAGCCAATAAACTGGCAGAAGTATTTCAATTGCAAAAACAACTCGTATATAAGCTCCTCCAGAATATAGGCATCACACCCGATAAACTCTCCCCAGAGGTTAAAAATGCAATTGATAAGCCTCAAACGACAAGTATTAGGGCATTTAAGTCCTTTTGCAATTGCTTGGATTTGAAGGATAAAGGCCAGTTTGCCAAAGCCCGTGAACAATGCGAGGAAGCCGTTAAGAATGACCCGAACTTTGCGTTGGCTCGACAGCTTCTTGAATCCATGCCTGATCAACAACAAAGTATGCAGGAAATAGTTTCGGATCATATGAACCGGGGAACAGCAGATTTGCAAGGCACTACAAGCAATGCATTGAATACAATCCCTCCTGACGAGCCGCCTGTCACTATACCGAGTGATACAGGAGGAGAAGGCTGTCAGACAAGCGGCGGCAGTAATGGTTGCCAAGTGCAAGAGATAGATAAATCATCGCCTCCCTGTGACAGTAATGGGCATTGCGGGTTTTACTCAACATTTCTGGCGCATAGTGGCCCTAATGGGAGCATTAATGTTGCGACATCGCCTTTTATGAACCGCCTAGCAGTTGCCATTCCACCTACCAATGCGAGCGGTGCAATTTCCATCAATCAAATCGGGGAAGAAGGGAAGGGCAGTTTGAACCTGCAACTTGATCCAGGCAATCAAACGGGAAGCGTAACGGCATTTCAGGAAGGCCAGGCCAATCAAGGTAGTAACACAATACCGGATGGACAATTAGAACGTTTCGTTACAAACGGGTTTACAACCACAAATGGTGTTACTGGTCTTGAATTGGGCGCTTACCTGACTGGGTTTGATTTTACTGGGCGTTTGGGAAATGTGGGCGACAACCAAAACTACGATCTCTTCCACGGGGCGCTTTACTTTGCTGAAGGGCAAGCCACGCCCATAGATGCCGTTAAGAATTTGGGGAAAGTTCAATACAGCGGAGTGGCAAATGCTGATTTTTCAGTGAATGGTCAATTGGTGCCATGCCAAGGAACCTGCGGTAGTTTTACCAGTACCCTTAATTATGGTGCAGCAAAACTAGAAGCCTTTAAGCTAGAAGCCAATGCCCAACAAGTTGTCGGCACTTTTACTGCGGCAGCACAAATCACAGCAAATAACGTGGGCATAAAACCTTCCGGCGAATTTCAGTTTGATCAAACATCAGCAGGCAGCAGTTTTAAGGTAGGTACAAGCACGCAAGATTTAGCCCCTGCGGCGGGTGTTGTTGCGGGGCGTCCATTTGGAAACCAAGGTGAGCTAGTCGGCGGTGTATTTGCAATCCATGGCGAGAACATACAAGGGGCAGGGAATTTTGGCGGCAGCCGGAAATAGAGGGTATTTTTCCAAATTCATAGGTGCTATAACATAAAGAGAGGTCAAAATGAAAAAGCATAAAATTTTGTGGCCAATTGGTATTGGGATGGTAGTCGCTGGGGTAATTAACCCAAGTGCAGAAGTTTTGGCCGCTGACAATAGAATCGCTGCTTGTTATTCAAAAACACGCGGCTTGGCATTTATTATTAGGGACAACGGATTTGTCGCCGGTGACACTATTGTAAAACTTCAAAATGAATGTAAAACACTTGCCGGGACGTTATTGATTTGGAATAAAGAAGGCCCTAAAGGGGCGACAGGGTTGCAAGGGGCCAAAGGCGCAACGGGTGTGCCAGGGCCGCAAGGCATAGCGGGGGTTCAAGGGCTCAAAGGCGCAACGGGGGCGGCAGGGCCACAAGGCACAGCGGGGATACAG
>JABFSV010000197.1 GCA_013140405.1 Methyloglobulus sp.
TGGTGAGCTTGTCGAACCATGAGCGGATTCAACTCCCAGAGTTTCTTTAAATATTAAAACTGGTTTTTGAGTTACTCTCCCTTATGCAAATTGGCCCTTATTCGCTATCCAATAATTTGGTCTTAGCACCGATGGCAGGTGTCAGTGACCGTCCGTTTAGGGGAATCTGTAAAGACTTTGGCGCAGGTTTTGCGGTTTCCGAGATGGTGGCATCCAATCCAGCATTGCGGGAGCATAAAAAGACCCTGCTGAAATCTGACCATGAGGGTGAGCAGGGTTTGTGTTCGGTGCAGATACTGGGTACCGATCCCAGGCACATGGCTGATGCTGCTATCTATAATGTCCAGCGCGGTGCCAAAATCATCGACATCAACATGGGTTGCCCAGCGAAGAAAGTCTGTGCGGTGGCGGCGGGTTCGGCATTGTTGCGTGATGCCGATCTGGTAAAAAAAATCCTGGATGCGGTGGTCGGTGCGGTTGATGTTCCGGTAACCCTGAAAATCCGTACCGGTTGGGATACACAAAACCGCAATGCCGTTGAAATAGCCAGGATTGCAGAATCTTCCGGTATTGCCGCGTTGACCGTTCATGGACGAACCCGTGCCTGCAAATTTGAAGGGCAGGCTGAATACGGAACGATAAGCCAGGTCAAGCAAGCAGTCAGCATTCCCGTAATTGCCAATGGCGATATTGATTCTGCCGAAAAAGCCCAATTCGTGCTAGCTATGACAGGCGCTGATGCCCTGATGATAGGCCGTGCCGCGCAAGGTAACCCGTGGCTGTTCAAAGAAATTGATGCTTTTATCAACGATAAAAAAATTATTCAAAAACCAACGGTTACAGAAATTTATGGGACATTAGTGGTGCATCTTGAAAAACTTTACAGTTTCTATGGTGATGTGTCTGGTGTTAGAATAGCTCGGAAACATATCAGTTGGTATCTCAAACACCTGGATTTCATCAGCCAGGACATACGGAACAAGATCAACCAGGCTACCCAACCGATTCAGCAAATGGCGCTGATACACTCGGCATTTACCTTATAATAAAAACGATAGGGCTGCATACGATGGACACTTTCGTGGAAGGCAATGAGCTTATCGAAGTAGACGACCATTTAATTTTGTGTACGCCTTTGTCTGTGCATGTCAAACAGACAGTTTCACGTTATCTGGAACAGTTGCATGGGCATGACGTGGTAAATTTGCATGCGATGGTCATGGCGGAAGTTGAAAAGCCGCTGCTACAAGCAACCTTAGAACATTCCGGTTTTAACCAGAGTAAAGCTGCCAAAGCGTTGGGGCTAAGTCGTAGTACCTTGCGGAAAAAAATGGATTTTTACGATATCAGCTAATTAGGTATTAAAAAGCCTATTCATGGACTTTTTCGATCCTTGGTCAAGGCTGAGGAAAACTTAGGTTATTTTTTCATTTTCGTTCCATCTATCACTCAAATCAGTTTGCATGAACAAAAAAATCACCCGCGCATTGGTCAGTGTGTCCGACAAGTCAGGTATTGTCGATTTCTGCCGTGAACTCAGTTTATTGGGCATAGAAATCTTATCGACCGGAGGCACGGCAAAAATTCTTGCTGAACACCAAATCAAGGTGACCGAGGTTGCCGATTACACGGGCTTTCCCGAAATGATGGATGGCCGGGTAAAAACCTTGCATCCTAAAATACATGGCGGCATATTGGGTAGGCGTGGTGTTGATGACAAAGTTATGGTCGAAAACGACATTAAGCCGATAGATCTCGTTGTTGTGAACTTGTATCCATTTGAACAAACGGTCGCTATTCCTGGTTGCAGTTTGGATGCTGCTATTGAGAACATAGATATTGGCGGGCCAACCATGATACGTGCTGCCGCTAAAAATTATATTGATGTGGCGGTAATCGTTGATCCTTTAGATTATGCTAAAGCAATTAAGGAAATGAAAGCGCACGATGGGCTTTCACAGCAAACGCGTTTTAATCTGGCGTTGAAGTGCTTTCAGCACACTGCCCGTTACGACACTGCGATTGCCACGTATTTGGGCAGAGTGTCCGGTATTGAGTTTCCTGAAACCCTTAATTTGCAGTTTCACCTTAGCCAGGCCATGCGCTATGGCGAGAATCCGCACCAAAAAGCTGCCTTTTATAGTGAATTTGATTTTGATTCCGGTACGATTGGTTCATCCAGGCAACTTCAAGGTAAAGAGCTGTCTTACAATAATATTGCCGATGCTGATGCGGCGTTGGGATGCGTCAAGTCATTCACAGGCCGCCCCACTTGCGTGATAGTCAAACACGCTAACCCTTGCGGTGTTGCCGAAGCCGACACGCTTTTAGAGGCATACAACAAGGCATACGCCACTGATCCAACGTCCGCTTTTGGCGGCATTATTGCATTCAACCAGCAAGTGGACAAACAAACTGCGGCGGAAATTATTGGACGGCAGTTCGTCGAAGTGATCATTGCACCTTCGTTCAGTAATGCCGCACAAACTGTTTTGGCGGAAAAAACCAACGTACGCGTCCTGCAATCGGGTGAATTTAGTTACGCCAGCAAGACAGTGCTGGATTTTAAAAAGGTCAGCGGTGGGCTATTGGTTCAAGAACAGGATTCGGGCGAAGTTAATGCGGCTGATTTGATTGTCGTTAGCAGACGACATCCTAGTGAGCGGGAGCTTAGGGATATGTTGTTTGCCTGGAAAGTAGCCAAGTTCGTTAAATCCAATGCCATTGTTTATGCCAAGAATGGTCAGACGATCGGCGTAGGTGCAGGGCAGATGAGCCGCGTCTATTCAGCTAAAATTGCGGGTATCAAAGCAGCCGATGAAGGCTTAAAAGTAGCGGGTTCAGCTATGGCATCTGACGCTTTTTTTCCGTTTAGGGATGGCATAGATTCAGCCGCCGAAGCAGGAATCACCGCAATTATTCAGCCCGGTGGCTCTGTCCGCGATAAGGAAGTGATTGCCGCCGCTAACGAGCATAATATCGCTATGGTGTTCACCGGAATGCGGCATTTTAGGCATTGATGATTTAGGCGAAACGCTAAAGGCGCAAGGCTCAAAACAGCATGTACCTTTCGCCTTGAAATTTAAACCCTGTACCTTGAACCTAGATTATGAATATCCTTATTGTTGGTAACGGTGGGCGTGAACATGCCTTGGCCTGGAAAGCGAAGCAATCGCCAAAAGTCGAGAAAGTCTTTGTCGCGCCCGGCAATACGGGGACAGCAATAGAGCCTGGTGTTGAAAACATTGCTATTGCCGCGACGGATATTCTTCAATTGTTGGCATTTGCAAAGCAAGAACAGATCGACCTAACCATTATCGGCCCTGAAGTGCCTTTAACGATGGGTATTGTTGACAGCTTTAAAGAAGCTGGGTTGCCATGTTTTGGGCCTACCGCCCAGGCGGCACAATTGGAAGGCTCCAAAAGTTTTTGCAAGGATTTCATGGTCAGGTACAACATTCCGACCGCCAAATACCAAAGTTTCACCGACCAAAGCGAAGCAATAGCTTATATAAAAGCCCAAGGTGCGCCCATCGTGGTAAAAGCCGACGGCTTGGCAGCAGGGAAGGGTGTGGTGGTGGCGCAAACGGAACAGGAAGCCATTAGTGCGGTTGAAGATATGCTCTCAGGCAATGTTTTCGGCACTGCCGGAAGTCGGGTAGTCATAGAAGAATTTCTGCAAGGCGAAGAAGCCAGTTTTATCGTGATCGCTGACGGTAAACACGCCTTGGCGATGGCGACCTCGCAAGACCATAAGGCGCGTGATAATGGTGACCTGGGTCCCAATACCGGAGGTATGGGCGCTTATTCTCCTGCGCCTGTAGTCACGCCAGATATTCACCACCGCGTTATGCAGGAGGTCATCGCGCCGACTTTGGCGGGTATGGCTGAGGATGGCAATGCTTATACGGGTTTTTTGTATGCTGGGTTGATGATTTCGCCTGATGGGGCAATTAAGGTGCTGGAATACAACTGCCGTTTTGGCGACCCTGAAACACAGCCCATCATGATGCGCCTTAAAAGCGACTTGGTTGACTTATGCCAAGCGGCCTTGGCCGGAAACTTAGACAAAACCACTAGCGAATGGGACGACAGGGCTGCGTTGGGAGTAGTGATGGCGGCAGGTGGCTATCCTGATTCGTACCTACAAGGTGCTGTGATTACGGGTTTGCCGGAGCAAGAAATGGACGGCGTTAAGGTATTTCACGCCGGTACGCAGACACAAGGCGATGCTATTGTAACCGCTGGAGGCCGCGTCCTGTGTGCTTGTGCGTTAGGCGATACCATCAAAGAAGCACAAGCTAAAGCCTACGATCTGGCTAACGGTATTCATTGGGATAATGTTTATTACCGGACGGATATTGGCTTTAAGGCGATTAAATAAGGATTTAACCAGCCAGGATTTTCCTAAACGTCAAATTAATGCGTGGCGTTTTAAGGGCTTTAGTTTTAGGCACAGAATGTAACCAATGCCGTTGGCATGTTCCGCCCATAACCAGCAAGTCCCCGTGTTGCAGATTAATGTTGAATGTTTGTTTGGTTTTTTTGTGATGTATCCTGAACAGGCGTTCATCACCTAAGCTCAATGAAGCAATCGTTGGGTTTATGCCCAATTCCTTTTCATCGTCGGCATGGCAACCCATCGAATCCTTGCCGTCACGGTACAAGTTAGCTAAAACGCTGTTGAAAGTGCATTGGCATTGCTGTTCCACTTTTTCCCTGATGCTTTGCAGTTCCGGTGTCCACGGTAAGGGCTTATGGTTAACACCAGAATATTCATAATGGGCATCCGTATCGCCATACCAACACATCAAGCGCGGTACTTTAACCCACTTGCCAAAAATAAAAATGTCTTCCTCCTGCCAATGCAAACTGCTCAGCAGCGTTTTAAACAATGGGTCGGATTCGTGTTGACTATAGAATTCCCTGATTAAAACCAGCCCCACCCCATCAGCCAAATTGAAATCGATGATACGGTTTTCTGGGTAAAAACAGAGTTCAGTTTGTCTCAAGGCGAGCTAGCTCAAAAATCAACGGAGGCTTCCAGATAAAAACTTCGTCCCGGCAAGGGTAAGTTAACCGGTATTTCAGATCTGGCTGATTCCAGGTTATTGGCATCAAACGCATTTCTGAGTGAGGCACTAAAATTGAGATGCTCCCATAATTTCCTGCCGCGCAAAGTGAAGTCTATTGTTTCATAATCTTTCATCGGCGACCTTCGGTCTTCTAAGTCAGAAGTCCTGCCGCCTATCCAGTTCAATTGTGATTGTATGTGCCATTTGGGCATAAATTGCCACGTAGCTGCGAAATAAACATGATGCTCAGGTACGCCGCTTACCCGCATCTTGGTTTGGTCGTTACGTGAGTATTGCCAAGCATAATTTCCTGCCAAGTTCCATTGTTCAGATAATTGCCAATTTAATTCCAATTCAGTGCCGTAGCCGTCTTGGTTACCCATGTTTTTATACTGTGAAATTGATTGTTTATTGTCGAAGGGAGTCGTTATCAGGTCATCAATATGATAGTAGAAGAGGTTTAAGGTTGACCTGAACGATGAGAATGGCCGGTAATCAAAAGCCCATTCAACAGTATTGATAGTTTCCGGTTTTAGCATATTGTTGCCGAAGAGTACGGGGTTGTTTTGTGTCCCTATCTCGAGAAAACTGGGTGCCCTGAAAGCCTTACCGTAGAGAAATTTACTCGTCAATTGTTCGCTAATGTCCCATGCTAAGGCAAGCCTGGGATTAACCGTGCTGCCAAAATCTGAATAATAGTCATAACGCACACCTGCGGTGAGGTGCCAATCGTTGGCTATTTGCCATTCATCCTGCAACATTAATGAACCAATCGTTCGACTGATGTCATTTAAGAAAGCAAATTGTGTGCCGGTTACGTCTGTCAACGTGCCGTCCACTACAAGTGGTGGTTGATTTCCGTTTAGAACGCCGAAACCATAATTGGAAAGGTGATGGACTTCAATTTCTTCATACCTGACGCCAGCACTTAGCCGCAATAGGTGGTTGTCCAGGCCTTTGTAAACCGAACCCAGCTCGATAGCCGGAATTCGTTGGATGTGGCGTACATCGTCAATAACCCCGTTGGGGAAGATGACAGGAAATGAGCCAGTGGACTGAAAATCTATGTCGCCTTTGGAATTGATGGGCAAAACAGCATTGTCTGGAAAGATGTTGACCCTGGCAGCCACATCAGAATGCAAATAACTGAGATGCGCCAGGAATTCCCAGTCATCAAACCAGTCTTCTGTTGAAAACCGGAAATCACCCAGGTATTGCGAACCATCAGCGTTGCCTGTTGGATCAAGTGCCCCAGCTGCACCTGCCCTTGTGCCAATGTCAAGGCCATTCAAGGCCCAGAAACCAATGTTCCAATGTTTGCGTTGCAGGTTCAGGTGAGAGTTTAAAGATTTGAATCGGGTATTCATTTGCCCTGGAGCCAATGAAGCGGGCGGTATTCCCATAGATGCCATGCCTTGGTCAATGCCGGATTGGGTGTCTGCGTTAAGAATTCTGCCGCCATCACCTGCGCTATGTTGGTATTGTAAACTGGTTGCAATATCCCAGCCGGCCCACTGGTCGCCGTATTGTCCCCAACCGCTTTGGGAGTCCCAATTGCCTGCCCGTACGCCCAGTTGAGTGCCATTTATGTCTTTTCCCTTTTTCGTGACGACATTGATGACACCGGCAAACGCATCAGCGCCATAAACCGCAGAACCTGGGCCTCGGATGACTTCTACGCGCTGGATAGCGGCAACCGGCAAATCCAGGCCTGATTCTGTTGTACCTCGGAAGGGTGTGGTAATACGCGTCCCATTTAACAGTATCAGTATTTGGGAATTGGTTTTGTTGCCGATTCCCCGCACACTGTAGTTATAGTCATTGGTTATAGGTTGTAGGCTGGCGTGTATGCCTGGGACAGTCTCCAAAACTTCATGCAACTCGGTTGCGCCCATCGTCTTGATTTGTTCTGCGGTGATGACGCTGGTCGATCCTGCTGACCGGAAATTGGGTCGTGGCGTACCTGAGGCTATACTGACCGATGTTTCGGCCAGTTCGGCAGGGGACATGGAAAAAAAGTCTTCCATATCTTCCTCAGGGGCAGCATAGCTTGCTGTTGTACTTAGCATAAGCACGACTGCCAAACACACACAAGCGGATGCCCAATTTAGGTTCATTTCTTAATGCTGCCAAATAATGTTTTTATAGGTTTAAGCTCGTCCAACGGAACGGGTTTGCCAATACCATACCCCTGGGCATAATCAATACCGAGGGTTTTAAGTAGATTAAAGATAGCTTCATTTTCAACAAATTCAGCAATTGTCTTTTTATTCATGACATGGCCGACTTCATTGATCGATTTCACCATCGCCAGATCGACCTCATCATCAAGGATGTCCTTGACGAACAGGCCATCAATTTTGAGATAATCCACTGGCAAATTCTTTAGATAAGCAAACGACGACAAACCACTGCCAAAATCATCCAGTGAAAACAAGCAACCTTGTTCTTTTAGTTGATTAATAAAGTTGGTCGCATGTGACAAGTTAGAAATAGCCGCAGTTTCAGTTATTTCAAAGCAGACTTTGTTGGTGGGGACAGCCCATTGTTCGAACTGTTCGGAAATAAATTTCAGCATGGTTTCATCGGAAAGCGACAGCCCCGACAGGTTAACCGAGCATAGCGATAAGGTCTTGAGAAAATCAGGCCGATTAGCCAACCATTCAAGTAGATTGGAGATTATCCAGCGATCCAGTTCCGGTGCCAAATTGTAGCGTTCGGCAGCCGGCAGATAAGCGCCGGGCGGAATAATATTGCCACGGTCATCACGATAACGGAGCAAAGCCTCAAAATGTAGGCCATCGCTGGTATCTTGGAGCGGTACGATAGGTTGACCATACAAGAAAAAGCGCTGTTGCTCCAAACCCAAGCGGATCTTTTCCACCCATTGCATCTCGCCCTGGCGCATTGCCAGTTCTTCGTCATCAGGGCTGAACACATGGACCCGATTGCGGCCTTTTTCTTTGGCGGCATAACAAGCGGCATCGGCTTCCTTAAGCAAGTCAACCGCATTGCCGCTGGCGATGTTGATGGATGATACGCCAATGCTGACACCAATGGTGAAGCTGCGGTCTTCCCAGGCAAAGGTAAAATCCTTGATTAAATCACGTAATTTCTCACAGGCCAGATAAGCCTTGGCTGGCGGGCAGTTGTACATCAATATCCCAAATTCATCACCGCCAAGCCGGGATACAAAATCATACTGCCGGATATGTCGCCTAAGTAGGTCGCCCAATTGCCTGAGTAGTTCATCACCCGCCAAATGTCCGCAAGTGTCGTTGACAATCTTGAACTGGTCGAGATCCAGGTAGCACAGGGCGTGTTCACTGTTTTCCTGGTGTGCCAAGGTAATTGCCCGCTTTAAAAAGCGGTCAAACTTGTTCCGGTTGGCGAGTCCGGTCAATGCGTCATGGTCAGCCTGATATACGATTTGTTCGGTTAGCAAGCGGGTTTCCGTGATGTCTTCGTAGACGATTAACAAGCTACTTTCATGCAATTCATTTTCGACCAATCTCGCTGTAGCCCTGACCCAAATAATACGTCCGGTATGGCAGATAGTACGCATTTCCTGGTTGTGTACGTGTAAAGGGTTGCTGAAGCAGCGCTCGATCAAGTCTTGCATCAGTGGTAAATCATCCGAATGGGTAAAATCGAAAATAGAACAATTTTGCAGCTCTTCTACCGTTAAGCCTAGTTGTTTGGCACCCGTGAGGTTGACCGAAACAATAAGGCCTTCGCTGGAAATATTGAAAACCATCGTTGGGTTATCATCGTACAGCGTCAAATACCGATTTTTAGCCCGTGTTAAAGCCTGGCTTTGGGTTTCCACGGTTTCAATAAGACCATTGAATGAATCAACCAGTATCCCCATCTCATCATTGCTCAGCTTGGTTGCCCTGAGAGAATAATCGCCAGTATCGATGATTTTTTTCACCGTGCTTACCAATCTTTTTATGGGTGTTGAGATCAGCCTTAATAAGGGCGTTGAAAGCAAAAAGGTCATCAAAGAAACGACCACCAGCACTAAAAATAACAAGCCAATATATTGGATTTTTCGCCAGTAAGCGCGGGTTAAGTCAGCCCGGACATATACGGTTCCGACTTTGTCGTTGTCTATTTTTATGGGCTTAACAACAATAAGTTGTTTATTTTCAAAGCGTGTTTTTTCCCCTTTGAGAGAATCTGGGCAGAGTTGTTTATTGCTTGAATTATTCGCCAAGCCGACAAATACAGCATCTTTGCCGTCATATAAGCAAGTGCTTTGGACGGCAGGAAAGTTATTGAAGACACTTAGGTTTTCTCTGGCTAAGGTATAGTCGTCAAAAACCAAGGCGGCGGAGCTGCGATTGCCAATGATCTCTGCCAATGCCGAAAGGTCTTCTTTGGTCGTACGTTGAAATTCTGAAAGCTCCAGAAAAATCAGGAAAATTCCTGCAAAAAGCAGCGATACCATACTGGAAAACAGCAATATCAACATTAGTTTGCGGTTAATCGACAAGTGGCTGAGCGTATTAATCATGGCTTTCTTCCTTGATAAGTTCAGCGACTTCTAATAACTTGGCACTAATTTTTATGCCAGCCTGTTTTGCCGAGTCCAGATTAATTTGCAGCTTTATTTTGCTGTCTCGATTGACGAAACCTATCATTCCACCTTCTGCGACAAAGGCTTCAGTTTCTCCAACAACCAATATTCCGTCCTTGTGGGGATTGGCCCGGATTTTTTCAAAAACCATTTTTTGGTTATTTGTGTTGCTTACATAAAGGATGTGGCAGTTGGACGTTAAATCGGGGCCGGATAGAAAAACAGCTTCGTCCAGCCTGAGTATTCGAATAGACCGGGAAAATGCAGATTTTTTTTCGATAGGGTCGATGGTGGCGCCAAAAGGGTCGTCGCCTAAGATGCACAGATTGAAGGTTGGGCTATTGGTTTCTGGCCAAGTGATAAACTTAGTGAAGTTATACAGATAACCGGCTTTGACCTTGTATTCAAGATCGTCATCGTCTGCGGCTAGATCGCCTGAAAATATGAGCGCCATGAATAGCAGCGTTTTTGTTAAGAAAGTGTCCTTCATTTCTTTGTAGCGCTTAGTTATTTACCATCAGTGGAAGCTACAAACTGCTGCTTGTAAAAATTATGCCGTCTTTTTTGTAACTGAAAAAGCAACAGTACAGGGATATTTTATAATAGTCAAATTAAGTAGTTACTTGATTTTTCTAGTTAAACACTGATTAAATTAGCGATCCCTGAGACAACATGGGCCGATATTTTTATTCCAACTGTCTGTTTTTAAATATAGCTTACTGTTTGGGCAATTTCAGGTCTGTCAAGGCGATCACCCTGCTAAGTGATTAGGTTTGGATATGTTAGTGCCTGACTGGAAAAATATTTTCAACACCGCGATCATATGATCATGGTCAAAAACACCGGCACTTTCCCGAATGCTGTGCATGGCCCACATCGGATTGCCGACATCGACGGAACGAATGCCCAATTTGGCCGAGGTGATTGGGCCTATGGTGCTGCCACAAGGCAGGTCACAGCGGTGCGAATAGTATTGATACGGCACGTTGGCTTGATTGCACAAGTCGATGAACATGGCTTGTGAAATGCTTTCAGAGCTGTAGCGATGATTTGTATTCACCTTTATGACTGGCCCTTTGTTGACCAAAACCTTATGGTCATGGTCATAAGCGGCAGGGAAATTGGGGTGGTAAGCATGTGCCATATCCGCACTAATAAGAAAACTCTTCGCCATGATTCGTGGGAAATCCTGCTGTTCGCAACTTGCCAACGTAATACGTTGGAGGACATCCGGCAGAAAGCTGCCGTCAGCACCTTGTTTGCTTTCGCTGCCAATTTCCTCGTGGTCGAAGAACGCACAAACCAGCGTGTTTTCGCCATTTAATGCCGTTTCATCAAGCAATGCTTGCAAGGCGGCATGGCAAGAAGCTAGATTATCCAATTGGCTATTGCTGTAAAACTCGTTTTCAGCTCCCCAGATAGCGCCTTTTTGGATGTCGTACACTGCCAAATCCCAAGACAGGACTCTTGTAGAATCAATCCCGGATTGCTTTTCCAATAGGCTTAAAAAATAATCGGGCGGCAATTGCTGCTCTGACAATGCCGATAGGATCAACGGCAGTTCATTCTGCTTATGGAGTTTTAAGCCATCTTCATTGACAGTCCGGTTCATGTGAATTGCCAGATTAGGTAACCGTAACAAGGGCTTGTCGAACCTGATTAACTGGCTGGTGATTTGGTTTTGGTCGTTCTTATAACAAATCCGTCCGGCAAGGCTCAAATCCCGGTCGGTAAAGGTCGCAAGTATCGGGCCGCCGTAGATTTCGACATTTAAGCGCAGCAAAACGTCTTTGCTATTTACCGCATTGGGTTTTACCCGTAATCCAGGCGAATCGGTATGTGCGCCTACGATTTTAAACCCCGATTCAAGCAACGGTTTTGTCCCCAGCACAAACAAGATGATTGATGAGTCATCGCGCACGACGTAATAGCGTCCACCAGGTTGCAACTCCCATCTTGTTGTTTCATCAATTTTGGTAAATTGAAAGGGCTTAAGCAGGGATTCTATGGTGCTGACGACATGCCAGGGGCTTGGGCTAGTGTCGATGAAGGAGAGGAGATTTTGGATTTGGTGGTGTGGGGACATTGATTTTTCTATATTTATTAAAATGCGCCAAAGTGGATGTTTATCAATACCGTTACGTTAAGTCGTCATACTGGCATTCTCGGCGGAACGACGAATTTAACGACATTAGGTATGTTACCCCGTACACAACATTTTTTGAATGATTCGGTAAAATCAATATACCGCTAAAGCTACGTTTATTTGAATGCCAGAGCATAGAATATGCTGGGACACGAGGCTCATCATTCGCGATGGAAGGAATTATGCGGGACGGATGTTGCAGCATGTAGTGTCCGGCTGAACACCAAAATATGGCTACTGGATAATTTTTGGCAGTAAATGACCGTAATCTGTCATTGCACAACATCTGGCAACATGAGTAAATTACACCTAAGCCCTGAACTTTATGGTGATTTGGAACTATTTTTGGATAAGAGATACTTACTCCTGATCGTATTCGATTAGTGAACTGTTTAGCCAATGTCCCGGAGGAATGAGTCATGAAAATAACAGACGAAGAAATCAAAGTATTAACGAATCAACTTAAAGAATGGAGTGTGCAGATCGCCGTGCTTGCTGCAAAGCAGGATGCAGCGGCAGCAACGGCAGCACAATTCGCCCAGGAACTCGATGCGCTACGCACCAAACACCTTGCTGCAACAAAGCAACTGCACGAGTTGGAATTGCATAAATCCGGTATGTACATGTGGGAGAACATTGGGGACGGGGGATAAAACGGAAGTCGAAATTCCTGCGAGGTAGGCAAACAGTTTGGTTTTTTGCTTGCCTTTTATCGACAAAACGATGGGCAGAAAAAGCACTGTCTAGCTTACCTGACTGGATTCCAGTGACTTCCGTGGATGGAGGACGTGTGGGAGAGGATATGAAATCCTCGCCGCCAATCTAGCCGGAATGACGGATTTATTGTTCAGATGTGGTGTGTTAATAGGCAATCCGTTTACATCAAACTCTTGCTCGCCACCTCATACACATCCTTTGAAATCGCAGGGCAATTCATCACCCGTTCCAACTGCGTTTTCATAAGGTGTTGGCGGGTTTCGTCAAAACGCCGCCATGAGGTTAACGGCCCTAACATGCGGGAGGCGACTTGAGGGTTGAGGATGTCGAGTGCTATGACGTGGTTAGCCAGGAATTCATAACCTTGTCCGTTGATGGTGTGAAAATGTAGGGGATTTGCCTGGCTGAACGAACCAATTACGGCTCTCACCCGATTAGGAGTGCTTAGGTTAAAGGCCGGATGTCGGGTTAATGATATGACCGTGGCAAAAGCATCCGGCATGGGGCTGGATGCTTGGATGGCAAACCATTTGTCGATAACCAGGGCTTCTTGCTGCCACTTTTGGTAAAACTGCGTCAAGCACTCCTGCTTTGCTGGATGCGGATGATTGACAATATTCGCCAATGCGGCGATTTGGTCGGTCATGTTGTTAGCAGTGCTGAATTGTTGCTCTGACCATTGTTGGATTTTTTCGTCATCAAGTCGGCTGAGGAAGCTCAAGCAAACATTTTTAATGCGCCGTCGCCCAATTGCACCTGCATCAAACTGTCCTGATTCATCACGGTGATTGTCAAGATATAAGGTTTCCAACTCGATTTGTAATTGTTCAGCAAGGGTGCAGACGACAAATTCCCTGGCTGTATGGATGGCTTCTACGTCCACAACCTGCATTTGCTCCGCCAGATAACTTTCCGAAGGTAAACCTAATAATAGGGAACAATAGGACAAATCATCCCACGATTGCGACAACACTTGCTTGAAGGCAGTGATGATGATCGGGGCGAGTTGTAGTGGTCGGTTCTGTTGCACATCAGCAATCAGCCCAGTGATGATCTGCCCAGAGAGCAGTTGTCCTGCTTCCCAACGGCTAAAGGTATCACTGTCGTAACTTAATAAGAATGCCAATTCATCAAGGCTGCGTTCCATGACCAGCTTGACGGGCGCAGAAAAATTTCTCAGAATGGATACGGCTGGTTTTTCTGCCAAACCTGTGAAAGTAAATGCTTGTTCTGCGGCGGTAAGCTGTAGGATAACCTCGTCATTTGCGCCATTTTGCCCTTGTAACGTGCATTTTACAGGATTGCCGCTGTTGTCAATCAAGCCAGCCGTGATGGGGATATGAAACGGTTCTTTTACAGCTTGGCCTGGGGTTGGTGGGCAACTTTGCTTAATTGTTAAGGTCAGCGTTTGGTCTTTTGCATTGTAATTTTGCTCAACATGGATGATTGGCGTACCAGCCTGAGCATACCAGCGCCGGAATTGCGATAAATCTATCCCATTGGCAGCTTCCATTGCACTCACGAAATCATCACAAGTGACAGCTTGACCGTCATGGCGTTGAAAATACAAATCACAACCTTGCCGAAAACCGTCCGCACCTAACAGCGTGTGTATCATCCGCACGACTTCCGCGCCTTTTTCGTAGACCGTCAAAGTGTAGAAGTTATTGATTTCTATGTACGCATCGGGGCGGATGGGGTGTGCCATCGGGCCTGCATCCTCAGCAAATTGCCGCGTCCTTAGCATGTTGACATTTTCTATGCGGTTTACCGCTTTGGAGGTGCGGTCGCCCGTAAATTCTTGGTCACGGAATACCGTGAAGCCTTCCTTCAAGCTGAGTTGGAACCAATCCCGACAAGTAATACGGTTGCCCGTCCAGTTGTGGAAATATTCATGGCCGATAACGCCTTCAATATGTTCATAGTCCGAATCGGTGGCGGTATCGGGCCGTGCCAAGACAAATTTGGTATTAAAAATATTTAAGCCCTTGTTTTCCATAGCACCCATGTTGAAATGGCTGACGGCGACGATCATGTACAGGTCGAGGTCGTACTCGCGCCCGTAAACCTGTTCGTCCCAGGCCATCGCGTTTTTTAACGATTGCATGGCATGGCTGCATTTGTCTATGTCATGTTGTTCGACAAAAATCTGCAAACCGACGTTACGCCCAGATAAGGTGGTAAAGCTGTCTTCTAAACAATCTAATTGTCCTGCGACCAGGGCAAACAAGTAACAAGGTTTGCTGAACGGGTCTTCCCACGTTACCCAATGACGGTTATCTCCTTCTTCGCCGTGGGCGATTTTATTGCCATTGGATAGCAAAACCGGATAGCGGTCTTTGTCACCAACCAGCGTTGTGGTGAATTTAGCCATTACATCAGGGCGATCCAGGAAATAAGTGATTTTCCTGAAGCCTTCCGCTTCGCATTGGGTGCATAACATGCCATTGGACAAATACAAGCCTTCCAAAGCGGTGTTGGCTTTCGGATTGATCTCGTTTTCTATGGTTAGTGTGAAGGCTCTTTGCTGTGGAACATCATGGATAATCAACGATTCCGGCGTGATGTGGTAGTCCGTTTCGGTTAATTCCTGCTCGTCGTTGAGGACGATGCGAATCAGTTTGAGGTTCTCACCAGCCAGAACCAACGCGGTTTCCGACGATAGGCTTGCGGGATTGCGGATCAAGGAAAGCCTGGAAATGACCCGGGTTTGTTGCTCGTCCAGCGTGAAGTTAAGGTCTACGGTATGGATAAGATAATCAGGTGCTTGGTAATCTTTTAAGTAAACCGCTTGAGGGTTGGCATCACGCATTATTGGTACCTGCTGGTGGATTTTTTTGAGGTGGCGGAGAGGCAGACCAATAGCCAGGCTATCAGGAAACACACTCCACCTATGGGGGTTATCATTCCAAGTTTGGGAATATCCAACAAGGCTAACAAGTATAAGCTACCCGAAAACAGCAAGATACCCATAAACATAAACCAGCCCGCCCAAGGCACGAGTTTTGAATCAGGTGTTTGGTGTTGCCATAAGCCTATGCCCAAAAGACCCAAGGAATGCCACATTTGATAATCGACACCGGTATGGTAAATGGCTAACGCTTCGGTGCTCAAACTAGCTTTTAAGGCATGTGCGCCGAAAGCGCCGATTCCCACCCCCATAAAAGCACAGAATGCACCGAGGAATAAAAACGTCGATCTCATGTTATTTCTCCATCAGCCTGGGCATCAGTTGCACCAGATTACAGGGACGGGTACGAAAATCCAGTTGCTCTTTGATGAGGCTATTCCATGCCGTTCGGCACGCTCCTGATGACCCAGGCAGACAAAAAATATAGGTACCGTTGGCAACCCCTGCTATCGCACGGGATTGGATGGTGGAAGTTTTGATGTCCTGATAAGACAGCATCCTGAAGGTTTCGCCAAATCCATCCAGGACTTTATCGAGCAAGGGCGTGATGGCTTCTGGTGTGCCATCCCGTCCTGTTACGCCAGTCCCGCCTGTGCTGATGATGACATTGACAGCGTTTGCGGCAATCCAATTGGAAACAACGGCCCTTATTTGATAGATATTGTCTGGAACTATGGCTTTTTCAAACAGTTGATGTCCGGTATCCACAAGGCATTCAACCAGGGTTTTGCCAGAAACATCATCAGATTCAGTGCGGGTGTCCGAAATAACCAATACGGCAATAGATAAGGGGATGAATTGTTTTTCTTTGCTCACGATAATGTTTGATAAAAGGTAACCTTAGCTATTAAATAACCAAGATACCCAGTAAGACAAGTAATTTCTTACCTGTAATACTGGGCGTTCCTTTATCTGGGTCTAATTCAACATGGCAAAAAAGGCTTCTTGCCCCCGTTGTAGGTTTAAGAGCAATTCCGATTTTGGGTCTACAGCTTGTTTAAACTCGTCGATATTACGTACCCGGTATTGATTTGCCGACACAATAACATCGCCTGGGCGTAGCCCTATTTTCCAGGCATACGAAGCGGTGTTGATTTTTTCAATCACGATGCCTTCAATTTGGTCGCGTTGGGTGTTGCTGAGGATGGTGCCTTGCAATTTGGCATGAAGTTTCTCGCCAGCCAGTTGCACCTGCTCTTGTTTGCCTATGACAGCAGTGGCTTCCTTTTTTTCATCACCGCGATAATATTCAATGTCCACCTTATCGCCAATTTGCAGCAAACCGATGATATTGCGAAGTTCGTGGCTATTTTTGATCGGTTTACCATTTGCGGAAACCACAATATCACCTAAAGCCAGCCCCGCTTTCTCGGCAGGTGAGTTATTTTCAATACGGCTGATAGCCGCACCTTGTACGTTGACCAGATTGAAGGCTTTGACTAATTCGGGCGTTAAATCCTGGGTAGTGACCCCCAATAAACCCCTGCGGACTTTGCCGTGCTTGACCAGGGATTCCTTGATGGTCATCACCATATTGGCGGGAATAGCGAAGCCGATGCCGACGTTGCCGCCACTAGGTGCCAAAATCGCGGTGTTCATGCCGATGAATTCGCCGCGTAAGTTCACCAGTGCGCCGCCCGAATTGCCTGGATTGATGGAAGCGTCGGTTTGGATAAAGTCTTCATAGCCTTCAATGCCCAGTCCTGAACGGCCTAACGCGCTGACAATACCGGAAGTTACCGTTTGTCCTAAGCCAAACGGGTTGCCGATAGCGACCACAAAGTCTCCGACTTTTAGCTGGCTGGAATCGGCAATCGGCAGTTCGGTCAAATTATTGGCAGGTACGCGGATAATCGCCACATCGGCTTCAGGGTCGGTGCCGACTAAATCGGCATTAAGCTGGCGACCGTCAGTTAACGTCACCATGATTTTATCGGCTTTATCGATAACATGGTTATTGGTCAACACATAACCTTTATCACTGTCTATAATAACGCCAGAACCCAAGCTATTTTTTTGGCGCGATTGCTTGGGGATATTAAAAAATTGCCGAAAGTAAGGGTCTTGTAACAGTGGGTTTTCCCTGCCTTCAACATTCGTAGATGTAGAAATGTTAACGACCGCTGGCATACTGCGTTCCAGCATGGGCGCTAATGAGGGCATGGGCTGGTTTTCAGTGAAGGCAGGTAATCCGATTGCAAATCCCAGCGAACTAAAAAACAGAAAAATAGCTAAAGTACTTATAAAAATCAGTGATTTGACTAATCTTGTCGGTATCATGGTTGTTCCAAGGTTATTAAACGTGGTTGGTAGACAATATAGGTTCAAAAACGTTTAATACAAGGTGTGCAGCCCGTATTTTATCCCGTGTCGGGATCAATTTTACAATTTGGTAAACGTTCTATGGCAGTCCACAGCAATTCTGAAGAGAGCCGCATTCTTCGCCAGTTATATCCACTAGCAACTTTTCCTAGTGAGGCATTCAAGGAATTATGCGCCCATATAATAGTGGAGCAAGTTCAAGACAAAGCCATATTCAAAAGGGGTGACACGAATACTGATTTGGTCTTTTTGCTAAATGGCAGCGTCACACTCCAGGCTGATGGGCTCGTCGTCGAGGTCATTAGTTCAGAGAGCGAATCCGCCAAATTCGCCTTGGCACATCAGATTCCGAGAAAAATTGACGCAGTGGCTAATGGGTTAGCGCGTATTGTGCGGCTGGATGCACACACCGTCAATAATCCGCCGCCAGCCTTTTACCATGAAGATCAGGGGTACGCTGTTATCGAGGAGACAGGGGAAGATTCCGATGATTGGATGACCGCCATCTTGCGGTTGCCACTTTTTCAATCTTTGCCTCCATCTAGCCTACAGAAAATCTTGATGACGTTGAAGGTTGCCCATTATGCCGAGGGCGATGCCATTATTGCTAGTGACAATGAGGTAAATTATTTCAACATCATCCAAAAAGGCCAATGTCTGCTTTCCCGGAAAATTTTGGATGAGGAAAGCGAGCTAAAACTCGGCGTGGGCGACAGTTTTGGTGAAGAATATTTGCTGACAGATCGTCCAGCCAGAGAAACAATCACGGCACTGAGCGATGTCAGCCTGATACAACTGGAGAAAAAGCACTTTTTAACCCAAATTAAAACACCCACAGTCCAATTTATTACTCATGAAGCTATGCCGGAAGCATTGAGGAATGGCTCGGTGTTGTTGGATGTCAGGCTACCCAATCAATATGAAGACCAAGCGTTAGACGATAGTGCTAACATACCGTTGATGTCGCTCAGGATGCGGCTGGCAGAAATTCCCAAGGATAAACAGGTCATTGTAGTCTGCGCGGATGGCAAAGCGAGTGAAGCCGCCGCTTTCTTACTAATAAAAAATAAGTGTAAGGCCGTTGTGCTGAAAGGCGGAATGGGTATTGAAGAACCTGATGAAGAAGCCGAAACTACTGATGTTGCTGACAATCAACAAGCTATTTTGCAGGTCGAACAGCCCGATAAGGATATTCCTGACAAGAATGATTCAGACGCAACAGATGTTAATGTTGAAAATGAGTTGGAAGCCTTAAAAGCAGAAAACGAAAATTTAAAGCAACTTAACCGTGGCCTTGAGGAGCAAAACGTAAAACTAAACGCTGAAAAAGAACAAGCCGTAAATCAATGTCAAGTTTTGGCTCAGCAATTGGAAAGGCTGAAAGAGATTTTGAGCAGACTTACAAAGAGCAAATAGAAACCACCATAAAGAACCTGAAAGCCAGAAAACTATGAGGTTCAACGTCGTCATGTAAGGCGCTTAAAGGAGCAACAATAATGAATCCAAAACTATACCCAACCCGTTTGCTACATACCATGCTGCGCGTGGGTGATCTTGAAAAATCCATTGCCTTCTATACCCAACTGCTCGGCATGAAATTACTCCGCAGCCAGGCATATCCCGAAGGTGAATTTACCCTTGCGTTTGTTGGCTACCAAGATGAAGCTGACAGCACTGTGCTAGAACTGACCTGCAATTGGGGCAAACAACACTATGATATGGGCACGGCCTTTGGGCATCTCGCTTTGGCGACTGATGATATTTACGCGGCCTGCGAAGCCTTGGCCGCTGAAGGTGTCAACATTACCCGAATGCCTGGGCCGATGAAGGATGACAAGTCAATTGTTATCGCATTTTTGGAAGACCCCGATGGTTACAAAATCGAGCTAATTCAGCGCAAGTAATAGCAACGCCGTGAATGAAGCAAAATCTTACCAGGCGTTGAGTGAGTTCTATCCGTTTTACCTCAGCGAACATACCAACCGAACCGCCCGCCGCTTGCACTTTGTTGGTGCAACGATAGCCATCGTGTTGCTTATTATCACTTTTATCACGCAGTTTTTGTGGCTAATTGCAATAGCCTTTGTGTAAGGCTACGCTTTCCCTTGAGCCGGACATTTCTGCTTTGAACACAACAAGCCCACCACCTTCACCTATCCCTGGTTCAGTTTTCGTTGTGTTTGTATCTCGGTAAAATTTTTCGCGTTCAAATGTGAGCGGACGGCAAGTGCTTCAAATGCTGTGGCTGCATATTTGGTGGTCGGTTAAACCTGTATTTTTTGATGAACTTGTCGGCTTCATAACCTAAAGGTCACAAGTGCCCTTTAGGGTACAAGCACCCTTTGGTACAAGTGCCAATGAGTCGCGTGTATTTTGGAGTGACAAACCTAGGTTTGTCACTCCGCCTTGACAATCAAGTTACAAGTTTAACTCACTACCCGCAAATCAAATCTTACCATCCAGCCCCATCTGAAAATATTTATGGGTGATTTTGTCCTGGTTTTCCAGCAGCCAATCAATATCCGGTTGGTTGTTCATCGCTTTGTGGATAGCCATCGCCATGGCTTTGCGGTGAATATCAAATAGGATTTTATGGTCGAGATTATCGTCGGTCGTAACACTTGGGTTCAGCCAAACCGAGACAATAATGCCTAAATCGTTGGCTTTTTCTTTGGGGATGTCGCCCGCACGTACTGCGTCCAATACACCATTGGCGATGGCAGCCTGTACCGTACCCATTAAAATGTCGGTGTAACGGGTATTTTTGACGGTGACTTTACTGACCATCAAGGTCACTGGCCTGACTTGGATGTCCGTATTTAATATGGCGAATACGCGGGTATGGCCTTGGACTTGTCCGGCGGTCATGCTGGCAATCGCTGTGCCGACAGGCCCGTCCAACTCGCCGATAATCACTTCCGGCTCTGCCGCTGTGCCGGGTGGTCCGCCAGCGACTAAGGCTTCCCCGGTACGCATAATGATTCTTTCGCTCATGGTGGTTTCCTCTTTCAGGTAATAATGGTTGGGATTTGTGTGTAATGCCGATCCGGTAGGATAACATTGGTTGGCTGCGTAGATAACAGAAGCCTTTTAAACCATAATACCTATTGATACGAATTCAGCGGCAATGTGCTTGAATAGTTTGCTCAATCGAGCAATCCAATACACCAGAAGAATGTTAGATTTACCTTATGTGTTTACACCTTTATGAATATTGAAATTCCAATTTGGCCTTATGTTTATGGTTCGCCATCAGGTGTCGGCAAAATCCGCACTGTAGCCGAAGATTTTATCGTATATGAAAACCTTGCCTTTGAGCCATCCGGAGATGGGGAGCATGTCTTTTTGCAAATACAGAAAACCGGAGAAAATACTGACTACGTTGCCAGGCAACTGGCTAAGTTTGCCAATGTTCGGCAGCGTGACATTGGTTTTGCTGGTCTAAAAGACCGTCATGCCGTGACGACCCAGTGGTTTAGCGTTTGGTTGCCTGGAAAAGTTGAGCCAGCCTGGGAGGTTTTTGAAACCAATGCAATTAAAGTGCTGCAATCAATACGGCATGCCCGAAAATTAAAGCGCGGCGTGTTGTCGGGTAACCGTTTTGAGGTCACCATTCGTGACTGGCAAGGCGACCATGCAAAAACCTGTGAGCAATTAGCCTTAATTAAGGCCAATGGCATCGCCAATTACTACGGCGAACAACGATTTGGCAACCAAGGACAAAATGTCAACAAGGCATTGGCGATGTTTGGGGGTGGCAAAATAAAGCGCGAGCAACGCAGCCTGTATTTATCCGCTACACGCTCATATTTGTTCAATCAAATCCTTAGCGTTAGGGTCATTGCAGCTAATTGGAATAAAGCGCTTGACGGAGATACCTTTATGTTCGACCGTTCTCAAAGTTGTTTCAAGTCGCAATTTTCGGATGCTGACATTCTCCAGCGACTCGAGGCCAAAATTATCCATCCAAGTGGGGTGTTGTGGGGAAAGGGCGATTTAGATGTGTCGGCAGACGCGCTGCTCATTGAGCAGGGGATAATCGAAACCAATGACAATCTGGCTGAGGGTTTGGTCGCTAATGGAGTGGAGAAAGGCCGGAGGGCTTTAAGGGTTAATGTGGGAAATCTGGAATGGCAATTCAGCGATCAAACGTCATTAAAGCTATGTTTTACCTTGCCAGCAGGCAGTTACGCCACTGCGTTGTTGAGGGAGCTTGTTGAGATTTGAATATCTATCTATATCAATCTTGGATCCCATCAAATGGGAATACAGTGCTGCCTGAAGAAGTTTGAATCACTTATAAGAGGGAGCGAACCCCTCTTTACCGCATCTAGCGAACAGTACGGATATGCTGCATTGCCTGACAACAAGGCTAGTTCAGGAAGCCCCAACACTACCGATAAAAGTGATATTGCTAATATAAACAAACCTGGCAGGAAGTCAATATGTATCAATAGTATAGGTTCTACTGCACATGCCGACTGCTTTCTGGGTAAGGGACAGATAATTGAAAAATCAGATAATGAAAGTAACGCATGGCTGCTTGGCCAAGTTGATCTTGTCCGATCCAAGAAATTTTTTAAATCAAAACTAAGTCGTCACTAAATCGATCAGTGATTCGCGGTAAGATAAGGCTTAAATTTCGTCGATCCCGTCTATACCTTCTATAGACCAGTTGTCAAAGTCGTTAGCGCCTT
>JABFSV010000352.1 GCA_013140405.1 Methyloglobulus sp.
GTCCCCAATGGCTGAGATAGTGGTTTAAGATCATCCGATTGGTGGCATTGTCATCGACTACGAGGACGCGTTTTCCGGAAAAATCAACGGTGATTTCATCGGTTTTATCGTTTTCGACAGCCAGTGGCAGGGTGAACCAAAAGCACGAACCTTTACCTGCGGCACTATCCAAACCAAGAGTGCCACCCATCAATGTCACCAAGCTCTTACAGATAG
This sequence comes from Methyloglobulus sp., assembly GCA_013140405.1. Lineage (GTDB taxonomy): Bacteria > Pseudomonadota > Gammaproteobacteria > Methylococcales > Methylomonadaceae > Methyloglobulus. Next base: position 217 of record JABFSV010000352.1, read on the forward strand.
AAAGGCCAAGGCCAGTGCCCCCAAAACGGCGTGCAGTGGCTGTTTCGGCTTGGGTAAAAGGTTGGAATAAGCGGACTTGGACATTGGGTGCGATACCGATGCCTGTGTCACGTATTTCGAAACGAAATACTTGTATGTCTCCGTTGGAGGAGGCAGGCTTCAAGGTCACTGAAATTTCACCTTGCTCAGTAAATTTGATGGCATTTCCGATTAAGTTGGTTAGCACTTGCCTGATCCGCATCGGATCGCCAACCCATTTGGCATTCAGGTTTGCTGGTAAAAAACAATTCAGTTCCAGACCTTTTGTAAAAGCTCGTCGAGCAAGTAAGGTAGAGACTTCTTCAATTAATGCACCAAGATTGAAACTGACTTTTTCGACTTCTATTTTTCCGGCTTCCAGTTTTGAAAAGTCCAGGATGTCATTAATAATTTCCAGCAGCGATTCTGCCGAATTATGTGCGGTTTCCACCAAATCCCACTGGGTGCGGGACAGCTCCGTATCGTTTAACAGCTCTAGCATACCTAATACGCCGTTCATCGGCGTACGGATTTCGTGGCTCATGTTTGCCAGAAACTCACTCTTCGATAAAGATGCTTGCATTGCCATATCGCGGGCTTTTTCCAGTACGACTTGTGCTTGTTCACGCATGATGGCGAGCGCCATCAGTTCTCCGACTTGCTTGAGCATTGCTACACGGCTTTGATTCCGGTTCGGGTACGGATCGGTATAGAGGAACATAATGCCCAATACGTCATCTCCTGAGGCTAATGGCACAATGAAGTGTCCGTGGGCCTGCATACCGGTGAATGTGTGTTCGTGGCGCGGGTCACAAAAACAATCATCAGAGATCAAGAGTTCATTGGCTTGTGCTGCACGTCCGCATAAACAATCGCCGAATAGAACCCTTTGCTCTTTCTCAATGAATTCGGCACTGAAATTACCCTGTAAAACAAACATTTCTAGGATAATTTCGGTTTGTGATTTTAAGAATATCCCGCCTTTGCGCTGTAAGTCGAAGGCTTTAAGATTAAATAGAATGTCTAATGTGGCTTTGAAGCGCTCTTCTAAAGGAATATTACGCTGCAAGGTATCTGCTATTTCCAAGCGTGCGGCGGTGTCATCTTTTTCCAGTTGTTGTTGGAGTTCTTCCTCGACCAAGGCACTAATGTCACGTAGGATCTGTACATAACCAAATAATGAACCATCATCATTTAGCACTGGGGTAATGCTGATTTCCGCCCAAAACTCCAGTGGATCAGGCGGCAAACTTTGCCCTGCTATACGGATTGGCGCCATGCCTTTACGGCGGCTTAGTAGTCTGCCAGTCCAACTTCCTCCGCGTGTTAATGCGTTTTCCAATATTTCGAGGGTTTTTGAGTTATTGTTAGGGCTATTAAAAACTTTGATCTGCTGTCCTATCAAAGTCTCTTCGGTCCAGTTGCTAAATTGGTATAAAGCAGGGTTTGCATATTGGATACTACCTTTGGCATCAGTGATCATTATCATTTCACTGCACGCATCGACAGCCCTCTTGAGCGTCCTTAAACGCGATTCGTTTGCTTTTTGTAGGGTAATGTCACGGCGTATCGAGATGTATTGGCGTGGTATACCTTGTTCGTCCAACAAGGGCATGATGGTGCTGTCTACCCAATACACCTGCCCATTTTTATTACGATTGCAAATGATCCCTTGCCACGTCTGTCCTTGGATGATGGTTTGCCATAACTCCCGAAAAAAGGCTTTTCCATGAACGCCGGAATTAATGATGCGGTGATCCTGGCCTAGTAATTCATCTTGAGAGTAACCTGATACTTGGCTGAATCTCTCATTGGCATAAACAATCAGGCCTTTTTTGTCAGTGATACTGACTAAGGCATGGGCATCGAGGGCAGTGCGTAGCTCTTTATTTTGCCGATCTTGTTCGAGGACTTTTTCCTGTTCACGAGTAATCGTGACTACCAGGCGGCGCATAACAATAAACCACAATAAAGGCCCCGATATTAATGTAAGGAAAAGGGTGTCAACCGTTGTTTCTTCAAGTGGGTTTAAGATTTTGCCGGATTGCTGATATAGATCTAGCCCGACCATCACTAAGAATTCGGTGACACTAATAATCAAGCCGATAAGCAGCAATGACCATAGGAAGCGTCGGTTTAATTGTTGGGTTGCATTAAGGGGCTTTTTCATGGATTTTACATGCCGAAAAGTTGATGCTTGCGAAAGTACACTAGGATAAATGGATGCCAATTAACACCGACAAATAATTCAGGGCATTACAAAAATTATTAAGTTTTTAATAAAGCGCATTAATTTGATTGAGTTTAAGTATAGCTGTTCACGGCTATTTAACATGCTCAGTACAACGTAAAAATTACTCGTTTACGAATGACATATTGCAATAATCAGTCTACTATTGATTTAGCGAAGTATTTGCATGGGCATCATGTTTTGAAAACATGATAGTTTTCTGATGTTAACGCACCTAAAGTAAGGTTGTTTTTAGAATAGAAATGAACAGTTTTCATCTATCCGTTCCTGAATTTTTTCGCCACGGGCTATTTTTGGTGTTCGTCAGCTTGTTTTCTTTAATGTGCGTTTCTGGGACAGTAGTGGCGCAATTGCCCCAGGCTGGAACGGCTATTGGCCGGCTTGTCATTCCTCTGTCTGGGACGTGGAAGTTCAAGGCCGGCGATTCGAAGGAATCTGTTAGCCAGACCGCTAACAAAGGTACTGATGGTTGGGCAAATATTCATGTACCCGCCAATTGGTATCTCGAAGGTCATGACATCAGTGGCGTAGCTTGGTACAGCAAGAAATTCACCCTTCCCAATGAAGTTGCACGTAAGCACGTCGCCCTTAACTTTTCTGGGGTTGATTACACGGCTGAAGTTTGGCTGAATGGCAAGTATATCGGTTTTCATGAAGGCTATTTTCAGGCGTTCAGTTTTGATATTACCAAGGCGATTGTGTTCGGCAAAGAAAATCAGTTGATGGTTAAGGTCAACAGCCCGTTGGAAAAAATGGTTGAGGACTGGTCTCTACACAAACGATATATCAAAGGCATTTTTGGGCATCACGACACCCGTCCAGGAGGGGCGTGGTCAGCGCGCGGACAAGAAAAAAATACGGGCGGTATTTGGGCGCCTGTTGAGCTTGAAATCCATGAAGCGGCTTTGATAGAAGACGCTAAAGTCATCCCGCATTTGCATCTGAGTGAACGCTCAGCGGATGCGGAAGTGCAATTGCATATCGGCTTGCATCAAGCTGCGGCATTGCCAGCAAAAATACGATTTAAGTTAAAACCTTATAATTTTCCATCCACGCAAAGCGTTTCGAAAGAAGTTTTTCAAAATCTCGCCCCTGGTTTTAATAGTGTGAATGTGCCAATCACACTGAAAGATCCAGCATTGTGGTGGCCTTGGGATCAAGGCAAGCCGAATCTCTATCAATTGGAGATTAATGTTGTTGCCAACGATCAGGTGATAGACACCAAAACGGTCACGTTCGGTTTTCGTGATGTCCGTTATGACAAAGCCAATAACGAGTGGCGTATTAATGGCAACCGTATGTTTCTGCGGGGTACCAACTACATTGCCACGCAATGGCTAAGTGAAATGACGCCAGAACGCTTTGCCCGCGATATCGCCTTAATCAAGTCAGCAAATGTCAATATTGTTCGGGTGCATGCACACGTCACGGCAGACGACTATTACCGATTGTGCGATGAAGCGGGATTATTGAACTGGCAAGATTTTCCTTTGCAATGGGGTTACAAGGATGATGAAGAATTCACCCGAAATGCCGTTCGCCAAGCACGGGATATGGTCAATGGCTTGTTTAATCATCCATCAATCATTGCGTGGAGCTTGATTAATGAACCGACTTGGGATGCGACATGGATGAAGACCAAGTACAAACATTACAATAAATTACAAAACAAGGATTTGACCGACAAACTTTATCAGGCTATCTACCCTCTGGACAAAACCCGTTACGTGCATCCTTTTTCGGCTTCGGCAGAGCATCCTTGGCTAGGCTGGTATAGTGGAAGTTGGCTTGACTATAATCAGCCTACCAACGTCAGCCTAGTGACTGAATTTGGTGCCCAGGCATTACCAGACTTGGGCAACTTAAGGAAAATCGTTGCCGAAGAAGATCTTTGGCCTGTGACCGATAAACAATGGGATGAATGGGAGTTTCATAATTTTCGTCGGCAAGAGACCTTCAAGTATGCAAAAGTCTCAATGGGGGCAACGCCTGCCGAATTTGTCCACAATACGCAGGAATATCAAGCCAAACTAATCAAACTAGCCGCCGAATCATACCGTCGTCAGCGCTATCATCCGGTGAGTGGGATTTTCCAGTTTATGTTCGTTGAAGATTGGCCTTCCATGAATTGGGGAATGGTTGATTACTGGCGTTCGCCAAAATTGGGTTATTGCGCATTGCAAAAAGCCTACCAGCCGGTATTGCCCAGTATTGAGTGGAAACAGGAAAACTATAAACGTGGCGAAACCGCCAGCTTTGAGTTGTGGGCTATCAATGATTTGCACACGTCTTATCCAGGTGCGCGAATTAATTACAGTTTAAGGAATGGCAAAACTTTGCTGGAAACGCATAAACTGACGACCGACATTGCTGCGGATAGCGGCAAAAAAATCAAAACCTTGAGCTGGAACAATCTTGTGCCTGGTCATTATGAATTGGTTCACACAATTGCAGATAGTAAAGGTAACAATCTGGGCGTAAATGCCCATGAGTTCGAGGTTAAACCCTAAGGATAAAGAAAGTTTATTGTTCTTAACACGAAAACGTATTGACGATAAGTGCTAGGCTTCAGTATGAATTGATTCAACAAGAGGCAAAAAATGTCATTTTATTTTGATAGATTTGAAAGTCGTAAACCTCCTGCACCATTGCCCTATTCGCCCTGGCGGGAGCTTTTGTACCAGTTTGTGGCAACCATAACCCTGGTCGTCGGTGCATGGTATATCTGGTGGCGTTGGGTTTACTCGCTAAACTATGATGCCTTGTGGT
>JABFSV010000271.1 GCA_013140405.1 Methyloglobulus sp.
GGCCAACTTTACCGCCGATTCCCTAAATTCAGCCGTATAGACTTTCGGTTTTTCTTGATTCATTTTTACACACTCCTTCTTTCAGATATTTTAAGGAATGTGTCCGGTTTAGTGTAACCACATCATTTCTCTGAGTCTCCGCCAGTCAGACACTTTACACGGCCTTCTGCCAGCTTGCCATTTTCGGGCAATTCATGGCAGATTGCCAACCTTGCCCCCCGTAGCTCAAGCGTCTCTAGCTCTACATCTTTAGCATTGTTCAATAAAAAATCTGGCCGGATTATGGCTACATAGCCGCCCAGCAATTTTTCAACAATACTCGTAAAAACGCCCTTACCATTTTCCCCCAGGCCGAATAGTAGTGTTAGAGATTGGGTGGATACGTCTCCTGTGAGGCTTCGACCAACAAAAGTTTGAAGATAATCGGCTAACTCATTGTCTAAGCAGGTAAAATCTTGTATAAATTTTAACCATTTTGGGGCTTTGGCTGTGGGGTCAAAGACCACATCCGCCATTTTCAGGCAAAGTTGGTCAGGCGCGTGAAGCAACAACTTACCCGAATTCAGGTCGAGATACCCGTTAAGGCAATTCAGGCTCCACCCATCGACATCGAACAGGCTCGAATCTACCGCCAGCAAGGGCTTTGCACCTTCCAGTAGTGCCTGGATAGCTTTAATTGATTCAGATTTTTTTGCCCAGACCAACATACTGCTTCTGGCTTTGTCATCTTCAACCTGTGAAGCCTCAGCCAAGATGGAACGTACCACTGCCACAGTTTCAAGGCTAACCTGTCCTGCGTGGTCTGGCTTCCATACTCTACCATCAAAGGTTAAATATTTTTTCATCTTAAAGTCATAACAGAATTTGCCACCCACAGATGCTGAAAATCGTTCACTATTACCGGCATCGGTGAGTGCAAAGCGCACAGCGTTTGGCTCATAACGGGCTGCGCTAGATGCTATCGCGTATACTTCATTTTCTGCCAAAGGAAGCTTACACTTTTCGTTATTTTCCTTTTGCAGGATTGCCTCGATTTCAGCGAAGCCAAGGCCAAGGCCACGGTAAGCACTTCCTTTTTTGTGAAGGTAAGCGTTACGGCCTCCTTCGGGTATGGCATCCACCGCACCACGGGCTATATCACATGGCGCGGCTTTGGGTGTAGCTTCAAGTTCAAAACTACCAAACGCTTCAATTAATTCCTTTCGGCTGAAGGGTGAGTGACTTCGCACTTTAACAATATGTGTCAAGAATGGTGAACCCTTCAGGTGCAGCGTCCCAGGCAATCGCGCTTTTTTGGCTGGGTCGGACAGTGATTCATCCGTGCCATATGCCTTGGCAATTTTGCCTTGTAAGATGCCAAGCTCCTTCCAGGCTAAAGCTCCCTGGTTTGTCCTCCAAAAATAATGATACTTACCAGGGCTGGTTTCTGTAATTATGTGGGGTGCGATACTCCAATCTGTCCGATAGGCTTCGCGCAGTGTATCGTCATCTGCGAACACAGTTTGTACCAAGGTTATATCGGTCTGTTTTGCTCCCCTGGCAGGGTTCGTCATTATTGAGACTGAACAGTTTTGCTCTGTATTGCTTGCCTCTACCCATTCCCAATGAGGTTCTAGCGAACCTATTTGAATTTGGGCATATCCCCCAGTTTTCCCAGGAAATTTTTGGAATACGACCATCTGGGGATCTAAGCCGAGGGCTTCAATAAACTTAGCGGCTATTTTTTGGTCACAAGAGGGCGCAACCGATTGGTTTTTTGGTAAAATAAGCATTGCAAACTCCATTTGCAGGTTTTATGGTGTGGCGCGTGTGCCACTGGGTAAGCCCCGCGATCCGGCAGGGGTTTTACGAGGCTAAGTACGAGGCTGTGATTTAAGCCAGACCTCAATTTCGCTTTGTAAGAATGCTACCGACCTTGCTCCTGTTTTGATTGGTCTAGGAAATGTAGCATCGTAATATTTGCTCGTAGGTTTTAGCTTTTCGTAGAGTGTGGAGGTAGAGCAGTTGAGGACGGTTTTTGCTAAGGCTGCGGATTTTATGGTAAGCATTGAAATTCCTTTTCAAAGTTAATGGTTGAACCACAAAATGTGATTAGGCTTAATGATAGCCAAATAAGCCTTATAGGGCAAGGTCAAATATTTGAGATAATTCAGCATATTAACAACATTTGTGGCAAAGGTTTGTTGAGGGCTACGCATTCGCCGTCAGGCAAGCGCATACGGCTTCTGTTTCCTAAAAAGATATAAGCTATCAACAAATAAGAAACAATCTCTAAGCCCTCGCCTTAAACGGCAACACGACCGCCCCCGCCTTCAAGCCATCCAGGTAATCCGCCCACTGCTGCATCATCCTATGACGTTCCGGCAAGTGGGCAGTCCGGTTGTAAGCCCTCCCATTGGGGTCTTTAACGGCGTGTGCCAGTTGGTGTTCGATGAAGTCAACCCTTACCCCCAGCACCTCATCAAGGATAGTCCTAGCCACCGCCCTAAAGCCGTGTACCGTCATTTCATCTTTACTAAACCCCATGCGCCTCAGTGCCGCCAACAAAGCCACGTCCGACATCGCCCGTGAGCCGTTGGGTGTCCGCGCAGACGGGAACACAAAGCGTCCATGCCCCGTTAGCGGGTGCAAGTTGGTCAATATTTCAACAGCTTGCCTGGACAATGGCACGATGTGTTCTACTTCCGTCTTAGTTACAAAATACCGCCACTCCTTGGCCTCAAGGTCGATATGCTCCCATTCCGCCGCCCTTAACTCCCCTGGCCTTACGAACACCAAGGGGGCAAGCTGCAAGGCTGACTTGACGATAGGTGATCCGATATACTCACCAATCGCCCTTAATAGCGGGGCAACCTGCCTAGGGTCTGTCATCGCGGCAAAGTTTCCGCCTTTTGCGGGTGGTAACGCACCCCGCAAATCCGGCGTGATGTCCCTATCAACTTTTCCCGTTGCCACGGCATAGCGGAACACCTGCCCCGTTATCTGCAAGGTTCGGTGGGCTGTCTCTATCGTGCCGCGTTCTTCTATGCGCCTTAAACAGGCCAGGATGTCTTTAGGGAGTATTTCAGTGATTGGCCTACTTCCTATCCAGGGTAAGATATTTCGCTCCAGCATACGCTTAGAACGGTTGTTCTTGTCGTCCCAGCCCTCAACCTTCCTTTGTCCCCATTCTTCCGCAATATGCGCAAAGCTGTCGATGATGGTCAACCCAGAATCAAGGCGGCGTTCGTTTTCGGTCGCCACTAGCTGTGCCGCCTTAACTTCCTTACGGATGTCGCTTGGGTCAATACCGTTTGCGACTTGGTTTCGCGCCTTGTCGGCCTTGCCCCTTGCGTCCGCTAAAGATGTTTCAGGGTATACCCCCAAAGATAAAGTTTTACGCTTCCCCCCGATGGAATAATCCAGTCGCCACCATTTTGCCTCCGTGGTTTTGACGAGCAGGTACAAGCCGCCACCGTCATTGAGCCTCTTGTCCTTTATCTCAGGCTTTGCGTGGCGTAAACCCACATCCAACAACATCTTTTCGCCCATTGCAGTAACTCCGGTTGCAGTAACAGTGAAATCTAGGGGTTACTGTAGTAGTTACTGCATATTTTGTCCATTACTATCGGATGTTACTGCACCTCGTAGGGCAATAAAAACCCGCTATCCCTTGCAGAATGCGGGCTTTAGGTCTTTATTGAATCTCTTTAAATCGTGAAATGGTGGAGGCGGGGGGAATTGAACCCCCGTCCGCAAGCACTCCGCCACAAGGTCTACATGCTTATCCCGCGCTTTTGATTTAGCTGATGACTACCCGTCGGGCCAAGAAAATCACCAGCGATTTCGATTGGGTTTAGCGCTTTAGGCTACGAACGAAGCCCTGGCGCGATCTTATGTAAGATGATCCCTGGGTGTCCTTTGTACCCTGAGGGTACGAAGGACTCTGCACGCATAAGCACACACAGCCAGAGAGGTGGTGCAGGGTTTAAGCTGCTAAAGCCACCGAGTAGTTTTCGTCATTTGCGAATACTTTTTTTCTGTAGGATTTACGAGGTGTACAGTCCTCGGCATGCACTCAAGGTTTCGCTACCCACGTCGAAGCCATGTCGCCCCCTTGTTTGGTATTCTAACGGTTAAGACCGAACATTACCAAGATAATTCAATTTGTTTTGCAACTTAATAAACACAAGCACAAGATACGAGGTTGATAGTACAAGACTAAAGGTGCAAAACCGAAACCACGCCTTCAACCCACTATTTTAACTTATCAACATACGTGCCAATGGATTGTCACTGCCCGTTTTCGCTGGTTTATAACCATCACCTGCACTACATTCCTCGGCTATCTGGGTAATCTGCTTCAATTGTGCAGTATGCAGTCCTGTTACGGTTTCAATAATTTTCAGTACTTCACTGTCAATCATGTTGACAGCAACATCTAAGCCTTTGGTGATCCCTCGTAAGGCGCTTTTTTCTAAGGACGGTTTAAGTTTTTTTAGGATAAACCAGGGAGTTAACCAGCTTATAAGGATTAACAAGCCGCTATGCACTGCGAAATCTACGCCGAGATAGTGATCGTGTGTGGTATTGCTGTCGTAGTAGCCGACAAATACCTGATAACCAACCCAGCTTATTGCGGCTAAAGGCAAGATAATTTCACAAAACCTGATGAACTTCAGAAAACTCCGATGCAGCACGTTGCCAGGGTTGACTAGCGCTTGTCTTACGTACAATTCGCTTTGAGCCTGGACGATCTTGGGTGCTTTGGTTCGCACAACCGCCAGTTGGTTTTTTAGCGGCGTAACCGGCAAACCCAGTTCATCAACCTTGACGATGAATCCATCTAACGCATCACCAAAACGCGCTTGCGCCCAGTCATCCCATAATACTTTTGTCGTTTGGTCAGGTTGTGCCGTACTTGTCGTGGGATTTGAGATTAAATCCGCCGCATGGTCGGCATAGTAAGCGGCCAATTTCTGAATAGGCCAGGCAAAACCTTGTTGTAATTGGTTTGCAGTTGAGTGCCACTGGATTTGCCACTTTTCCTCGGCCTTTTTAAAAGCGGAATGCGATCCCAGTATTTGTTGGATTGCCTGAAGTTTTTGCCTTAGTTCATCCTTACGAATTTGCGTTCCTCGCTGCTCCAGTTCTGCAACGACGTGCTTGTTTGACAAAGACAAAATAGTCGATTGCAAGGCGGCAAATTCATCAGGATAAGAAGATTCGCCGCAAACGGTCTTGAAAATGATAGGCTCAACAAAAC
>JABFSV010000312.1 GCA_013140405.1 Methyloglobulus sp.
CGAGGACGGTGCGCGAAATGGCCTCTGTTTTGCCGTCGGTATCGAAGTATGATCTACGGTCTGGTGACTTGGTTTTCTTTAACACCAGCGGACGAAAGTATTCCCATGTTGGCATTTTTATCTGTGATGATAAGTTTATACATGCGCCAAGTCGCCGGACGGGCAGGGTGTTGGTGTCCAGTATGAACAATGGTTACTGGCGTAAGCGTTTTGTGGGTGTACGGCGGCCTAGGTCGCATTAACGGATTTTTCTCAATGGCTATCCTGCTTCGTTGTTTGGCTCAGCCTAATTTTCAAATAGAATCTTCATGATTAAACGATACGCAATCATTATTTTTTTTGCACTTCTACTGTTTGGCGGTTTGTTTGGTTGGAAGTTTTTCCAGATCAGCCAAGCGATCAAAAATATCCCAATTCCACCGCCGCCTGTGGTTGCCGCAACCCATGTGCAGCGCAGTGAATGGCAGTCTTACTTGTCTGGCGTTGGCAGTCTAGTCGCGGTGGCGGGGATTGAAGTCAATAGCGAAGTGGCGGGCAAGGTCAAAGCCATCCATTTTGAATCCGGCGAGTCTGTACAACGTGGGCATTTATTGGTGGAACTTGATTCCAGCACGGATGAGGCGGAACTAAAAGGTTTGGAAGCCGCCTATCAATTAGAGCGGGTCAAATTCACAAGAAGCCAGCAACTTATTGCCCGACATTTCATATCAAAATCGGATTTTGATCTCAATAAAGCCACGTTGGATGAAGCAAAAGCCATTGTCATCGCAAAAAAAGCGACGATTGAAAAGAAGCGCATCGTTGCTCCTTTCGCGGGACAACTGGGCATACGCAAGGTGAATGTCGGTCAATACCTTGCACCGGGCGATGCCATTGTTCCCTTACAACAATTAAATCCGATTTATGCAGATTTTACCCTTCCAGAACAACATCTTGCGAATCTTAACGTTAACCAAGCAGTTAGCCTGACAGTACAGGCTTATCCAGAAAAAGTGTTCGATGGTCGCATAACCGCCATCAATTCCGGCATTGACGAGTCTACCCGTTCAGTGAAAATTCGTGCCACCTTGAATAATGCAGAACGGTTGTTGCACCCAGGCATGTTTGTAAATGTTCAAGTGCTTTTGAGTGGAACAAAGTCAGTGCTGACCGTACCTGATACTGCCATTTCCTACAATCCTTATGGCGATTCGGTGTTTGTTATAGAATCAGGGAAGCCAGGATTGACCGTCCAGCTTAAGCAGATTGTGACGGGTGAAACCCGTGAAGGCCGAGTCGAAATTGTTAAAGGCTTGAATGAAAACGAACGCGTGGTCAGCGCGGGGCAGGTCAAGTTACGTAATGGTATGCCGGTAACGTTAGACAAGCTGCCAGCTCCCGGTGAGCGGGAGACTGCGCCGTGAAATTTACTGATGTTTTCGTAGAGCGACCTGTTTTAGCCAGCGTTATTAGCTTGCTGATTTTGGTGGTCGGCTTACGGGCTATTGTTGCTTTGGAATTGCGGCAATACCCCGAAACCGAAAATACCGTGGTCACCATAGCCACCGCCTATCCAGGTGCAAGCAGCGACTTGGTCAAAGGCTTTATCACCACGCCTTTGCAACAGGCGATAGCAGAAGCCGATGGTATTGATTACCTGTCATCAAGCAGCCGCCAGGGGCTTTCCAGCATTGAAGCGCACATGCGGCTCAACTATGATCCAAACGCCGCCGTCGCGCAAATTCAGGCAAAAGTCGCCAGCCAGCGCAATGTCCTGCCGCAAGAAGCCGAAGATCCGGTGATTACCTCACAAACAGGGGAGTCTACGGCATTGATTTACCTGGCTTTATACAGCGACACCATTAAGCCCGCCCAGATCACTGATTATATGTTGCGGGTGATCCAGCCTAAAATCCAGGCAATTCCAGGTGTTGGTAAGGCCAAGATGCTGGGCAATAAAACCTTTGCCATGCGTATTTGGCTGGATAGCAAACGTATGGCTGCATTAGGGATAACCGCCAGCGACATTAACGAGGTGCTGAAAGACAATAATTACTTGTCAGGGGCAGGGCAGACCAAAGGCGATTACGTCGCCATCAATCTCAGCGCAACAACCGATGTAGCCAAGGAAGAGGATTTCCGGCAACTGATTGTAGGCGAGCGGAATGGAACGCTCATCAGGTTGGATGATGTGGCGAAAACCGAATTGGGCAGCGAGGACTACGATGCAGTCAACTGGTATAAAGGCAAGACCGCCATTTTTATGGGTATCGAGCAAGCGCCTGGTGCGAATCCGCTTACGGTAGCCAAGTTAGTACATGTCGCCTTGAAAGATATAGAAGAGGGATTGCCCAGCGAATTGCATGTGTTGCTTCCTTATGATGCCAGCCAGTTCATCGAAGATTCCATCAACGAAGTGGTGGTCACTTTGGTTGAGGCGGTGGCAATCGTGCTGTTGGTGATTTACCTGTCGTTAGGCTCATTGCGTGCCGCCATTATCCCTGCCGTCACTGTGCCGTTGTCCTTGATCGGTGGGGCGTTTTTGATGCTGCTGATGGGATTTTCCATCAATTTGCTCACGATGCTGGCAATGGTGTTGGGCATAGGACTGGTTGTTGATGATGCTATCGTCGTCGTTGAAAACGTGCATCGTCATATTGAAATGGGTTCAACGCGATTACAAGCAGCTATTCAAGGGGCAAGGGAACTGGGTTTGCCCGTTATCGCCATGACCACGACCTTGATAGCCGTGTACGCACCTATCGGTTTCATGGGCGGTTTGGTTGGCACGTTGTTCACTGAATTTTCTTTTACCTTGGCGGGTGCGGTGTTGATTTCTGGCGTGGTCGCCCTGACTTTGGCACCGATGTTAGCTTCAAAATTGTTGAAAGAAAAAAGCGAGCCCAGTCGTTTTGAACATGCAGTGGAGAATTTTTTTACCAACCTTGCCGAAATATACCGCCGTGGTTTGCATATAGTCCTGGAATTTCCTTCCGCCATATTAGCTTTTGCCGTCTTGGTGGTCATCAGTATTTACCTGATGTTCAATCTGTCAACAAAGGAACTCGCGCCAACAGAAGACCAAAGCATCCTATTTTTTATCGCCACAGGCCCACAGACGGGAACTTTAAAATATAACGAGACCTATACCAAAGAACTGGTCAAAACCTTTGAAACCATTCCTGAATACAAGGAAAGTTTTTTGTTGCTTGGCTTTGGCAACAGCATGAATACTGTTTTCGGCGGCTTTAAAATGCCGTCCACGACTGAGCGGCAACGCTCGCAAATGGACATACAACCGGAAGTGCAAGCCAAGGTCAATCAAATCGCCGGATTTAATACCGCCGTGTTCCCGCGTCCCAGCTTGCCTGGCTCAGGAGGTGGATTGCCCTTGCAATTCGTCATCGTCACCGATGCCGATTACGCCCAATTGGAACAGGTTGCCAATGGCTTGATTGATACCGCCATGAAAAGCGGAAAATTCATCTTTATGATGAAAGACGTGGAATTTACCCAGCCCAAAGCAACCTTGGTGATTGACCGCAACCGTGCCGCCGATTTGGGCTTGACGATGAGCGATATTGGCAAAAACTTGTCTGTATTATTAGGCGGCAGTTATGTCAACCGCTTTAGCTTGTTAGGGCGTAGCTATAAGGTCATTCCCCAAGTCGATGATGCTTCGCGGCTGGACACCAGTAAGTTTGACCAATACTATATAAACACAGCATCCGGCGGGCAAGTGCCGTTGTCGTCTTTGGTCAAAATAGAAAAGTCCGTAGAACCCAGCAAACGCACCCAGTTTCAGCAACTTAATAGCCTCACAGTATCCGCTATGATGACACCGGGAGTTGCTCTAGGCGATGCAATGGCTTACTTGGAACAAGAAGGAAAAGCTGCATTCCCGAAAAATTTCCAGTGGGATTATACTGGCGCTTCAAGGCAATATGCCCAGCAAGGCAGTGCCTTGGTCATCACTTTTTTTATGTCTTTACTGGTTATTTATCTGGTGTTGGCAGCCCAGTTTGAAAGCTGGCGCGATCCGCTGATTATCTTGGTGTCCGTACCGCTTTCGATAGCCAGTGCAATGGCATTTTTGATGCTGGGCTTCGCCTCCATCAACATTTACACTCAAGTAGGCTTGATTACCCTAATCGGCCTGGTCGCCAAAAACGGCATCCTGATTGTGGAATTCGCCAATCAGTTACAAATCAAGGAGGGATTAAGCAAACAAGAAGCCATCGAACAGGCTTCCGCAATCCGCCTCAGACCCATACTAATGACCACCGTAGCGATGATAGTCGCCATGATACCCTTGCTCACCGCATCAGGCCCAGGAGCCGCCAGCCGCTTCGACATTGGTTTGGTTATTGCCGGAGGTTTAGGTGTGGGTACGCTATTTACCTTATTCGTCGTGCCTGCGTTTTATTTGTTGTTGGCTAGGGAGCATCGGGTCGTTGGTGTAAGGGAGGCGGGTTCATAAACCATTATAAGCATCACAATGCAGAATAAATAAGTGTAAACTTATGCGGGGCAGCATCTATATTAAATATTGAACGCTTCATTAAAAGACTGCGTCTGCCGAATTGTTTTTAAATTTAGGATCTTAAAATGATTGTTGTTAGAGGTGGGACTGATAAGCCAGTCAGTAGCCAAAGATTAGCCGATTACTTCGAAACAAGAAATGAAATTGAAGGCTATTTATATCTAGGCTATCCGATTATTGGCACTATTGATGGTGGTTTTCAGATTGATGCTTTATTACTTTCAGAACAGCATGGCGCGATTATTTTTCATCTCATTGAAGGAGCTTTTGATGAAAAGATTGTTTTTGAGAACATTCAAGATGAAAGTTATACGAAACTAGAATCAAAGTTAAAACAACATAAAGATTTAACAATTAAGCGTAATTTAGCGGTCGAACTTAATTCTGTCTCTTTTGCTCCGGCGTGGTCGAATCGCTCAGGGGTCAAGTCCGACTACCCCATTCTTGTCACAACAGATGATTTAACAGCCTATCTAAATGCCGTAAATTGGCAAGACAATTCCACATATCAAAAACTAGTTTCCGTCATACAGTCCATTACGACAATCAGAAATAGAAATAAACGTGGCTATGTTAAAACGGAAATTTTCAGAGTAGTTGTCGCCTCGACGGTTAAATCTTAAGCGGTTTTTTTGATCAGGATTATTTCCTCTGTGTTAGGTTTTTGGTTAGCTTCAGTCTTATCAGGATTCAGATGGACTGCTTG
>JABFSV010000511.1 GCA_013140405.1 Methyloglobulus sp.
GAGAAAGGTTTGGTTTTTGTGGGTTTGGATGTTATCGGGACAACCCTCACTGAAATCAACGTCACTAGCCCGACCTGTGTACAGGAATTGGATAAACAGTTTGGCCTTAATATTAGTGGTTTGTTATTGGATCATATTGAAACAGTGCTGAAATAATGGCAAAACCAGCAGTTTTCGATTCAACAAATGAGGTGACTAACAATGATCGGATGTTGGTCGCCCTGTTTATTGCGTTCGTTGTCCATATCGTTATTGTGTTGGGCATCCGTTTCTCTGAGCCAGAAGCGCCTGTTCAAAATAGCCGTTCGATTGATGTTATTTTGGTCGATACGCCAGCGAAAAAAGCGCCTAAAAAAGCAAAGTTTTTAGCCCAGGACAATCAGATAGGCGCCGGCGAAAAGAAAGTTCACAAGCCCGAGCCGCCTGCCAAGAGAATTGCCAGCCAAGGTAATAGCCCCAAAAAACACGCTGACAAAAGCGAACAGGAAGAAGCTGAGCCTAAAGCGAAACAAAAACTCGTTACCCAGATAAAGGCTGAAAAAAAAATCGTCGCCGAAAAACATCCTGAAACCACGCATGATAAAGAAAAGCGACCCAAGTTGACCGCAGAAATGTTGCAACAGCAAATCGCACAATACGGGGCTGAAATCAGGGTTAAGGAACAAAGCACGGATGATAATAAAATAAAGTCCGTTAGCTCAGTAAGTGCACACCAATATGTTGCGGCACAGTATGTGAAAGACTGGGAACGGAAAGTCGAGCGAACAGGAAATTCGAATTATCCTGCGATAGCCGCAAAGAAAAATTTTTCAGGTGCATTGACTATGGATGTTGGGATAAAAGCGGACGGCAGTATTTACAGTATACGTATCACCCGGTCTTCGGGTTATCCAGAATTGGATGAAGCGGCAAAACGGATTGTTAAGATGAGCGCCCCATTTCCGGTGCTACCCAGCGACTTGCTCAAGGAGCTTAATGTGTTGGTCATCACCAGAAAATGGAAATTTTCTGACGAATCAGGAATGACTACGCCATAATAGCGTTTGCCATCAGCAAAACCGAAAACTCCAAAATGAGTGCAGAAAAATGAGCGAAGACAGCTACTTCAATAATCAATTTATCATCGCCATGCCGAGTTTGAGGGAGCCTATCTTCCATCATACGGTCACTTTTTTGTGCCAACACACTAAAGAGGGCGCTTTGGGTATAGTGATAAACCGTTCTGCCGACATGAAACTGGGCGAAATTTTCAAGCAAATGGAGATTCCAGTGAAATTTCCGAAAGCCGCACAGGTTCCCGTGTTTGCGGGTGGTCCGGTGCAACAGGATAGGGGCTTCGTAGTCCATACCGCTTGCGGGGATTGGGATATGACCTTGCCAGTTTCAGAAGATATTTCCCTGACAACCTCCCGTGACGTGATAGAAGCCATCGCCGCTGGGGAAGGCCCGGAACAATATCTGGTTGCCTTGGGCTATGCAGGTTGGGGTGAGGGACAACTGGAAAAAGAAATCTTGAGCAATTCCTGGCTGAATACGCCTTATGCCAAACAAATCTTGTTTGAAACCCCAGTAAGCCAACGTTGGAATGCCGCCGCCAGCCAAATAGGTATTGATATTAATCAATTGACTACGCCAGCAGGTCATGGCTGAACCTGTGTGGACAGATCCTCTGCATATCAAATCAAAGGACGAGACCTATCTGGGCTTTGATTTTGGCAATAAAAAAATAGGCGTTGCGGTTGGGCATCTGTTGACGGGCATTGCAAGTCCGCTACTGACTTTACGGTCTATCAACCAAAATCCGAATTGGGAAGGCATAGGCAAGCTCATCAAGGAATGGCAACCTGCGGGTTTAGTTGTTGGTATTTCTAAACAAATGGATGGCTCGGATAATCTTATCACTCCTCGTATGCTAAAATTTTGTAGGCAACTGGACGGTAGGTATCGGTTGCCAGTTTTTCAGCAAGATGAAGCCTTATCTACCTTTGAAGCCAAACAACTATTATTTGACGAAGTTAACGTCAGTGCTACAAAACTGTGGGCAGTCCAGGATCAATTGGCGGCACAGCTTATTTTGCAGACTTGGCTTAATGACAACACGCCACAATCATGATTAACAGACTCGATGTCCCCAAACTGTTGGATACGCTGGAAGTACAATTACAACAGGTGATTGTAAAAAGACAACTGATAGAACCCTTGATGATTGGTATTCGTACTGGTGGCGTGTGGGTAGCCGAAAAGATGCACCAACGCTTGGACATCAAGCAACCATTAGGGTTGCTTGACATTTCCTTTTACCGCGACGATTTTTCGCAAATCGGGGTCAACCCCAACGTAAAACCCAGCCAGTTACCGGCGCAGATTGAAGGCCGCAACATTATTCTGGTCGATGATGTTTTTTATACTGGTAGGACTATCCGTGCCGCCTTGAATGAGATTTTCGATTATGGCCGTCCAAAACAAGTGGTATTGGCAGTGTTGATAGAGCGTGACGGCAAACAAATACCGCTTAGCCCTGATTGTGTCGGAGTTAGCATTACTTTAGACGCAGGTCAGCGCATCAAGTTGGTCGGCCCCGAACCATTGGCTATTGAAATACAAACTGTAGAAGTGGCTGCTTAGAAATGTCCAGTAATCTGCAATTAAACCCAGAGGGTAAGCTCAAACACTTTCTGACCATTGAAGGGTTGGACAAAAACTTACTGATAGAAATCCTGGATTTGGCGGAGTCTTTTGTCGGTATAACTGACCACCGGATCAATAAAGTTCCCCTGCTGCGCGGCAAGAGCATTGTCAATTTGTTTTTTGAGAATAGCACCCGCACCCGTTCTACCTTTGAGCTTGCCGCCAAACGCCTGTCAGCCGACGTGTTGAGCATGAGTATTGCCACTTCATCGACATCCAAAGGCGAAAGCCTGTTGGACACTATCCGTAACCTGGAAGCGATGTATGTCGATATGTTCGTGGTACGTCACGGCATCAGCGGCGCGGCACATTTTATCGCCCAACATGCTGCCCCCCATATCAGCGTCATCAATGCGGGAGACGGGCAACATGCCCATCCTACCCAAGCCATGTTGGACATGTTTACCATTCGGCAGGTTAAAAAAGAGTTCTCAAATTTACGGGTTGCTATCGTCGGCGACATTCTGCATTCCAGGGTTGCACGCTCAAATATTCAGGCGCTGAATACCTTGGGTGTTGCGGAAGTCCGTGTTATTGCGCCCAAGACTTTATTGCCTGCCCAAGTTGAAACAATGGGTGTGACAGTTTCGCACAATCTTGCTGAGGGCTTGAAAGATATTGATGTGATTATCATGTTGCGGCTGCAAAAAGAACGCATGAGTTCTGCGTTGTTGCCCAGCGAAAACGAATACTTTAAATGTTTTGGGCTGACCGAAGATAGGCTGAAAATTGCCAAGCCTGATGCTATTGTGATGCACCCTGGGCCTATTAATCGGGGTGTGGAGATCGATTCAAAAGTAGCTGACGGCCCGCAATCGGTCATCCTCAGGCAAGTGAGCAATGGAATTGCGATTCGCATGGCGATAATGGCGATGGCGATGCAAAAACAGGGAGCGGCGTAATGTCACGGATACTTATCGAAAATGGCCGGATTATAGACCCCGCCAACAACCTGAATCGCCTAGGCTCGGTATATATTGACGATGGCAAGATTTTATCGGTTATCTATAAACCAACCGGATTTGACCCAGACCAGATCATTGATGCCAGAAATCAAATTGTCTGCCCAGGCTTTATCGACCTAAGCACAAGGTTGCGTGAGCCAGGACAAAGCCGCAAAGCCACTTTCGCCAGCGAAACAAGTGCCGCTGCCGCTGGGGGTATCACCACGATGTGCTTGCAACCTGATACGATACCTGTTGTCGATACGCCTGCGGTTGCAGAGCTTGTCAAAGACTTAGCAGAAAAGACTGGCTATAGGCAAATTTTGCCAATTGGCGCGCTCACCCAAAAACTGGAAGGCACGGAATTAAGTGCCATGCTGGCGCTAAAACAGGCAGGGTGTGTGGCGGTCAGTAACGCGAATCAGCCCGTTAAAAACCTATTAATATTAAGGCGGGCGATGGAATATGCCGCCAGCCATGATTTATTGTTGATTTATCGGCCTAATGATGTCTGGTTAGCCAATAACGGTTGCGTCCATGAAGGCGCATTGTCAACCCGTTATGGACTGCCCAGCATTCCCGATGCTGCCGAAACCATTGCTTTGGCACAATGTTTGGAATTAGCCGAACTTACCGGATGCCGCGTACACTTTGGGCAACTAAGCAGCAGACGTTCAGTTATAAAACTCCAACAAGCCAAAAAATATGGCTTGGCAGTCAGCGCCGATGTTGCCATTCACCAATTACATCTGACAGAAGAGGACATCATTCCTTTTGATAGTGCGTATCATGTCCAGCCGCCTTTCCGTACCAACACTGATAAAGAATCCCTGCGTGAAGGTTTGGCAAACGGCACTATAGACAGCATTTGTTCTGACCATCAGCCGCACGATCTTGATGCTAAACTGGGCGCTTTTCCTGAAACAGAATCGGGTGTTTCGTCACTGGAAACCTTGTTGCCCTTGATGCTTAGGCTGGTGACACAGCAAGCTATAACCCTTGAACAAGGAATAGCAGCACTAACCCAGAAACCCGCGCAGATACTTCAAATTGACCGTGGCGCGTTAACTTCAGGTTTTTCCGCCGATATTTGTATTTTCGATCCTGACCAAGAATGGCAAGTCAATTCAGGAGCTTGGCTTAGCCAGGGAGTCAATACGCCATTTTGGGGGCAAGATTTCAAAGGCCAAGTTAACCATACTCTACAAAATGGTATGGTTATTTACAGCCGTCAAGGGGTAAGTAAACCAATATAGGCTGCCCCAAGCATCAGTTCCGAATCAACTTAAGTTAAGCTGATTCAATCAATCGTCTCCACCCAACGACAGCGGTCATTAACCGTTTTTGACGTTCGGCTGTTACCAATACCTTTGGCAATGATGGCAACAACCCTGTCGTCGGTGTCGTAGCCGATATGGGCTTCCAAAGGATTGGCAATCTTACCGAAATTGAACGCATTAATGATTTTCGCCACATTGATGTTGACGTTGGTAACGTCCGCACACAACCTGGAATCCAGGTATTTATCTACAAATCCACTCGGAATGGCGTAACTCAGAAGATCGTTTGGATCACTAAAAGCAATGAT
>JABFSV010000067.1 GCA_013140405.1 Methyloglobulus sp.
GTTTTCGGTGGTGTTGCCCAATCCAATGCGTTGATATCTTCAAAGCGGAAGATAAACACCGCACTCGCATCGGCTTTTTCACTATCCAAGCCGCCAGCGCGCGCCATAGCCTGAGCCAAAGAAATACCTTGTGCCTCAAAATTTATCTCAAGGTTTTTGCTGGTTGCGCCCAATACCGTGAAACTCGAAGGTTGGAACAAGGCGGTAACAATATCCCCTGGTTTCAACATAATATTTTGCTTTGGGTCACGAATAACGGTATCCAAGGCCATTGCTTGAACTTGCTTGCCCCGTGTAAGCTGTAGCGTAATTTTTTCCACGGGCTGGCGAATACCGCCAGCCGCCGCGAGCGCATCTAAAAGACTTTCACCTCTAGCAGTCAATGGCATACGTATACTTGTAGCCACTTCACCTACGACTGTGACGTTAGACGTATTATTATGAATCACCCGCACCAGAACCTGAGGCTGGTTTGCCTTTCCCTTAAGCCGCCCTGCAATTTTCGTCTCAATTTGATGAGGCGTTCGCCCAGCCACTTGAACTTGTCCAGCAAAAGGCATATTGATGTTCCCGTCACTCCCCACCATCTGCTCAGGAAATGTTGTAACGTGAGTGGTAGACGGTCCGGCGCTCGGCTCTGTAGCTGCTCCCCCAAAAAGCATTGCGGGCGGGGCTTCCCAGACCGATAACTCAATCACATCGCCGGCATCAATCACATAACCTAGCTTTTTTGAGCTTCCAAAGGTCTCGGAAAACAGAGTCTGCTTACGCCTTGCAAGTAATCTCTGGGCAACTGCCCCATCTATATTTACCTGTTGAATGCCATTTTGTTTCAGGTCGTCGTATTTTTCCTCCACCTGGCTAAGAGTAGGCCCAGCAGAACCAAACCACTCGGGCAACATAGCGCATCCAGAAAGTACCGACCCACATCCCAAGATTAATGCCAATAGACCAACACGATAGGAATTAGAACGCAAAACCAGCCAATTTACTTCCATAATCATTTTCTCTTCGTCACTTTAATATCTTTAATTCGCCAGCAGGTGCACATCAACACCCGTGGAATTCAACACTGGCGGCCATCATCATATACTGAACAATCTTGCACGAGCCTTATCGAGAAAATTCGATCAATTCGGTTTATTTTAATGAAGTCGCTCAGTTTCATTTATCGATTACCACCTAAGGACAAGTATTTTCAGCGTAATGGGAATTACGCCGATTCTACACGATATTTTCGTATCAACAGTTGCATTCTCTGTTGGGGAATCATTGTCTTTCCTACCCATCAAGCCGCTTGTCGTTGGTCAATCTGGCAAGGAGTAATTCTTTATCTCTACCCCGCATCCACTGCGTCGCCTCGTACACTGCCGACAAGACTTCGTCCCGGATCGAAATATCTTCGCTTACAATTGCACGACCCGAAATAAGCTCCTCGGCATATGTCAGCAACCATTCTTTGGGAGCGCTACCCAAATGCCTATCCAACACCTGCATCCCCTCCAAGATCACCACCCGTCGCATGCGTAAGGTGATACAGCCATCATGTAACCGAGAGTACGCCTGTAACGCATCCACAAAGCCGATACGATCTGGGAAAGCAAGAAACCCACGTAACCAATAATCGAAATCGAATGCCGTTTTCAGATTCTCGTCTAGGTTACCAAGTAGAACCCACAATGCTCGCTGAAAAAACACCGTCGGCTGGCAAATGAAACAGCCTTCTGCAAATCGGATGACCGATGTCGATGGTGGCAAGGTTGGATAATTGTTCAGTCGCTTGTCGTTACCATCGATGTGCTGACCCTGTCCATACACCATTAGCCACATCGGATTCGCTTGAAAAGCATCCACTGCCCGACGCACCGCACCTGACGTATAAAGATCATCTGAATTCAACCAGCCCACAACAGTACCTAGCGCCTTGTCCAATGCAGCATTGATAGCTTGGCTCGGGCCGCTATCCCTGCGTGAAAACCATCGCAAACGTCCGTCATTCATCTGTAGCGCCTTGAGCAAATCGACCGTACCATCATCAGAGCCTCCATCGGCAACGATCAATTCAATGTTTGGGTAATCCTGCTCAAGAACACTACGGATTGCTGCCTCGATAAACCCCACTTGGTTATATGACGGCATGACCACTGAAACAAGAGGTTGTGAAGCAGTCACCCCTTCAAACCACCAATTTTAATTTCGAAATCTATTCTGATTTTCAAGAAACCAACGATAAGCATCTCGTAATCCTTCGTCCAATAAAATGCCCGCCTGCCAGCCAAGTGCTTTCAGGCGAGAGACATCCATAAGTTTGCGCGGCGAACCATCGGGCTTACTGGCATCGAACACCAGCTTTCCTGCAAAGCCAGCTACCTTCGCCACAGTTTCTGCCAATTCACGTATCGTACAATCAACGCCCGATCCCACATTAATGTGGGAAAGCATTGGCTGAGTGTTCGCACGGTATACAGTATTTTCCAGATTCATCACATATACGCTCGCCGCAGCCATATCGTCAACATGCAAAAACTCCCGCTTCGGCGTACCACTGCCCCAGATAACCACCTCATCCGCATTCGACAGAACCGCCTCATGGAAGCGGCGCAACAATGCAGGAATAACGTGGGAATTTT
The DNA here is from genome assembly GCA_013140405.1 of Methyloglobulus sp. GTDB lineage: Bacteria > Pseudomonadota > Gammaproteobacteria > Methylococcales > Methylomonadaceae > Methyloglobulus. The sequence continues at coordinate 2,631 of JABFSV010000067.1, forward strand.
CCGGATGATAATTGTCGTGAGGGCCATACAGGTTTGTCGGCATCACCGAACGGTAATCTCGATCATATTGCCGATTGTAGCTCTCACAAAGCTTGATGCCGGCAATCTTTGCAATCGCATAAGGTTCGTTGGTCGATTCTAGCACTCCAGTCAACAACGCCTCTTCGCGCATTGGCTGTTCGGCCAATTTGGGATAGATACACGATGAACCCAGGAACAATAATTTTTGTACGCCAGCTAAATGTGCAGCATGGATTATATTGCATTCCATCATCAGGTTTTCATAGATGAATTGCGCTGGATAGGTATTATTGGCATGAATACCACCCACCTTCGCCGCAGCCAGATAGACCTGGTCGATTTTTTGATCCCGAAAAAATTTCTGCACGTCCGCCTGATTAGTCAAATCCAGATCATCGCGGGAACACGTCACTACCTCGCAATTACCCCTCGCCAACTGCCGGATGATGGCTGACCCCACCATCCCCCGATGACCAGCGACGTAAACTCGAACAGTACGATTATTCATGGTAATCAAACGCGGCAAACCCATGCCGTTTTACTAATTCATCCCGTTCAGCAGCTTTCAAGTCTTCCCGTGCCATCTCGGCAACCAGATCTGAAAAACTTGTTTTTGGCACCCAACCCAGTTTTTCCTTAGCTTTTGTAGGATCGCCCAACAACGTTTCCACTTCTGTAGGGCGAAAATAACGAGGGTCTACTGCAACAATGCACTTACCTTCGGCGGTGTAAGCCTTTTCATCGACTCCCACACCTTTCCAGTTAATTGCCAACCCCAACTCAACTGCCGCTGCATTTACAAAATCGCGAACGCTATACTGTATTCCGGTCGCAATCACAAAATCTTCTGGCTGCTCTTGCTGCAACATCAACCACTGCATTTCCACATAATCCCGTGCATGACCCCAATCCCGTTTTGCATCCATATTGCCCAAATACAAACAATCTTGTAAGCCTAACTTGATACGTGCCAAGGCGCGGGTGATCTTACGGGTCACAAAGGTCTCACCACGAACGGGAGATTCATGATTGAACAGAATACCATTGCAGGCATACATGCCATAGGCTTCACGATAATTTACCGTAATCCAGTAGGCATATAATTTGGCCACCGCATAAGGGCTGCGCGGGTAAAATGGCGTGGTTTCCTTCTGTGGGATCTCCTGCACCAATCCATATAACTCGGAAGTTGATGCCTGATAAAACCGCGTTTTTTTCTCCAGACCCAGTATGCGGATAGCTTCCAAAATCCGCAAAGCGCCTAGCGCATCAGAATTCGCCGTATATTCTGGCTCTTCAAAAGAAACCGCAACATGACTTTGTGCCGCAAGATTATAGATCTCATCCGGCTGAACTTGCTGAATGATACGGATCAAACAAGAAGAATCCGTTAAATCCCCATGATGAAGCACAAACTGGCGAGTCTGGACATGTGGATCTTGATACAAATGGTCAATTCGATCAGTGTTGAATAGCGACGTACGGCGCTTAATGCCGTGGACTTCATAACCCTTTTCTAATAGAAACTCAGCCAAATAAGCACCATCTTGACCGGTAACACCTGTAATTAAAGCTTTTTTCATTAATTATTCCATAAAAAGTTTATTGCATTGGCAATGCATATTCAGAAATAGTTCCAAACTCACAGCCTTCGTAAGCTATAACCTCACTCCTAATTCTAGTAGCTAATATCAGATCAGCCTACAAAAAGATCTCACACCCATTTTATATCTAAACATCTGGGCGGTTTTGGTTCGAACTCATGCAAGTTATAATTGACAACAGTCATTCAAAAGATATTTCTCGCATTATCGCGACAAATAAACCCACGGATAGATAATAATCCTTGATTCCAAAGTCTCTTTGTCTCTTAAAATGACCATAAATGCAGATTGTCCGTGAGTATTTATGAGCAATTCTATTCAAATTTAATCGTTTAGACACCTCTCCGAACATCTCATTATAATAACTAAAGTGATATCGAACCAAACCAGCTTTTAAAAACCTCCTTGATGCTTGCACTACTCGTTTTAGGGTATGAAAGCAATTAATTGGTCAATTCATGTTCTGCATATTAATTCTATTTGGCGCACTTAGACTAACTTCTGAAACTTCAAGCGACCCAGCGAATCGAACATGACTCCATCTTCTAAAACGATAATCTGTTCCCTTGAGTACTTTTGATCCGTCAAGAAGAATCGGAGTTTTATCATCGGGTTTATGTTCAATATGAATGAGAGGCCATAATTTATCCTCACCTTTGCGGGGAGTAGGCATCCTAAAGTTGACCGCCACACGCATTTTTGGTTTGCCCAACTTTTCTCGCGATCTGCTGATCTCCAGCACCAGCCACATGTGCTTACCATTGGGATCATCCACTTCAGCTACAGCAAAGATAGCGGAGGATGAATCGAGCAATTTAGCGTTGATTTCCAGGCGCTCATAAGGCGCGAGCGAGCGCTCATAATCCAGAAGCATGTCATGCTCGCCCTCTAATTGGGCTGGCAACGGCGTTAGTTTTATACGATCACCTTCTGGCATCTTTTTCAGTTCTGCG
>JABFSV010000436.1 GCA_013140405.1 Methyloglobulus sp.
AAAGGTATCCAGTTGCGACATTGTTATCGGCTGACAAACAAAAAGCGTTGGCCATCGTTAAAACAAAAGGCTTGTGGGCGTTGTTTTTTTCATGGTTGCCTGTGGTCGGTGATGCCTTATGCTTTGCAGGAGGCTGGCTGAAATTGCCGTTATTTTCTGCATTTTTAATCATTATGCTGGGCAAATTTTGCCGATATTTAGTTGTTGCATGGTTGTTTGTATAAAATCAAGCCACAAAAAATTGTGGTAATTTTACTGATATTTCGAATAGTTAGAGTCATTGTGTTACGCCATTTCCCCCAACAAAATCGCTTTTATCCCCATAAAAAACGGGATTATTTCATCGCCGCTTTCACTTTTGTGTGCGTTGCAATCTGCTTGATGACGGATGCCCATGCGGCGATAGAAAAACAAAATGCCTTGGGGGTTTGCGGATGGGTATTTTTGCTTGGTTTACTTTTGGGAGAAACAGTAGAAGTCAGGGTGCAGGTTGGCATTGCGGTGATTTTTGCGACTATCGGTGAGCATTTCGCTTCCCCCTATATGGAAGGCTACATATACCGATTTCATAATGTTCCCGCCTATGTGCCGCCCGGACATGGCATGGTTTATTTGACAGCGGTTGCCTTGGCGCGGTCAGGATTGTTTCAAACGTATGCGAGGGAAATTGCCAAATTCGTCGTTTTAGTCTGCGGGATGTGGTCACTATGGGGAATTAGCGGTATTCCAGACCATGGGGATGCAGTCGGTGCCATGCTGTTTTGTGTGTTTTTGGCTTATCTTTTCAAAGGCCGCTCACCGATGGTGTATCTTGCCGCTTTCTTCATTACCACTTGGTTGGAACTTATCGGGACAGCCGTAGGGACTTGGAAATGGGTGCCGATAGATCCTGTCCTTGGTTGGTCGCAAGGAAATCCGCCCAGCGGTGTGGCGGCGTGGTACTGCCTGGTCGATGCTGTAGCTATGGGAGGGGCCGTTCCGGTTATGATTGGGCTAAACAATATCCATGGGTGGGTGAAATCCGTAAAATCCAGGAAAAATGCTTATCAAGGCGCTGGTAGCGAATAAGTTATTAAAAAACAGCCATTAAAAGCTGAAGAAAGACTACAACTGGTTTAGAATTAGCCAGTTTGGATTTTACCATCCTACACTTTGATTGCAGCAGTCTAACCTATAAGTGGGCTAGAGTATCAGGGATCGAGTGTACGAACATACAAGAAGGCAAACCATCTCTGCCATAAACTGAGATGAAACCATCAAGCATGAGGAAATACTATGGAACGTCGTCATTTTATCAAATGGAGTGTGGCTGGTTTAGGTGCAACACTCGTAACACCGCAATCGGTTTTGGCAAAAAATGTAAAGCCCGCTCCGGTTAGCGATATTTATTACACCAAAGAGTCTCCAGGTCGGTGGAAAGACAAGGTTGCCGGACATTTGCCCAGTATCGGAATAGAAAAGGCGGGCACTAAGATAACGATAAAGGTTGTCACTTCGCACGAGATGAAAGGCTATGAGCATTACATCGTCAAACATGTCTTGCTAGACCAAAACTATAAATTCCTCGATGAACACCTGTTCAATCCAGACAAAGACAAGGCCGCTATATCAACATTTACGCTCGACAATTACAGCGGCGCACTTTATGCGCTGAGCATGTGCAACAAACATGATTTGTGGTTGAATTCTGCAAATGTATAAGGGCTAGTTATCAGGATTCTTGTCTTGAATGGCCAATAACGGTTCGATTTGATTCGGTTCGATAATGTTTGAAACCGTTTGGCTAAGTTTATAAAGGCGCGTTGCCCGTTAGGTGCTTCGAGTCGAGCGTTTCACAAGGCCGACCAGTAATGGCCTGCAATCTTCCTCAAAGTGATGGCGTGACCCAAGGATTGGGCGGGATGTACGCCATTGCTTTTACATAATAGTCTTAGCGGAGATTTATCCATTAGAAACATGATTTCCTGTTGCCGCTTTGGGTAATGTCAATGAATCAAAAAATAACAGTCACAATTATTACTTTAAACGAAGAAGAAAATATCAAAGCGTGTATCGAATCGGCATGGAAAGTAGCGGATGAAATAATCGTTGTCGATAGTCTTAGTACCGATAAAACCAGAGAAATAGCTGAAAATCTCGGCGCTCGTGTATATGAGCATCGCTACCTGGGTGATGGCTTGCAGAAAGACTATGGTGTGCAATTTGCTAAAAACGACTGGATTTTGCACATGGACGCTGATGAACGTTTAGATGACCTGATGATAGAAGAAATTCAGGGCATCAATTATGCTGAAACCCCTTATGATGCTTTTGCTTTCCCAAGAAAAAATTATTTAGGCACTCGGTGGCAAAAAGTTTGGTATCCCGATTATATGGTTAGGCTTTATAACAAGGGTCGCTGTCGTTTTTCACCGATTATTGTGCATACGTCGTTGACAACAAAAAACTATAAGAGAATGACGGGGCATATAATTCATTATTCTTTCAAGGATTTGAGCGATTGTATTGTTCGAGCTGATAGATACAGCAAGCTGGACGCAAAAATACTGTTTGAGAACAATCGAAAAGTCAGTGCGTGGGATCCAGCAATTCATGGGGCAACCTCTTTTGTTAAATTTTTTTTCCTAAAAAAAGGTTTTGCCTATGGGCTTGATGGACTGACGGCATCCCTGATAGGTGCATTAAGGTCTTATCTAAAATATGCCCATGTATTGGAGATGCGTCGGAATGCTTTATTGACTGAGCCTGAAAAATAACTTACGGGTCAATATTATTGCAACAGCTAATTATTGGCATTGTAAAAGCTGGACTCCAAGGCTGATTACTCTAAACAGTAAAAGCCCAAAAACCACTTAAATGGAATAGCTAATTGGATCAACACACATTACACAACATCGACATAAACCAGGCCAAGGCCAAACTATGGCGGCAGCGATTACTCGATTATGGTGCATTCATCATTGCGCTATTTATTATTTCAATTTACCTTTCAACGGCTTTGGCAATCGTTTTGTCAGTATTGATAGGCTTGCTGTGGTTGGCTACAGCCCAGTTCCAGTTGTTACCCCAAGTCCTTAAGGGTTGCCCCGTTGCAACATGGGCAGTACTTTTGTACCTGTGTTTTATTGTAGGTCTCTGTTACGGAGATGCTCCCAGTGCGGAAGCATATTCGATGCTCAGGAAATATCGGGAGCTACTGTTCATTCCCTTGTTATCCTGTTTTTTCACCAATGAGCGTTATCGTCTCTGGGCCTGGAAGGCGTTTATTATTGGATCAGTGTTGACCTTGTTGATATCGTATCTGATGGATTTCGGGATTATGGATCTGTTCCGACATAAGACTTACACGCTTAAAAGTCGAATTACCCATAGCATTTTCATCGCTTTTTTTATGTTCTTTTGCGCCCACAAAGCATTTGACGACAGAAAATATATGCGCTGGTATTTATTGTTGTTTATATTTGGCGTTTATAATCTTTTCTTTGTAGTTGACGGACGCACCGGGCAGCTAGTTTTTGTACTTTTGGCACCATTATTTGCGGTGCAGCGGCTTGGCAAAAAAGAATTGTTGTTTGCAACGGCAATACTCGCTGTTTTTTTACTGCTATATATTAATTATTCGGATAAATCAGCCCGTATTTATGAGGGTTTAACCGAAACCCAGGCCTATTTATATCACGGGCCTGAAAAAGCACCAACTTCCATGGGCATAAGATATACATTTTGGGAAAACTCCCTGAAACTTGTGTCGCAGAAACCTTGGTTAGGTCATGGTACGGGCAGTTTTGGGGAAGAATATCGACGCTTAACCGATACTAAGGAAGCTATAAAAAATCCCCATAATGAATTTCTGCTGATAGCGGTTCAGTTCGGGATTTTTGGGTTTGTTATATATTCCGGTTTCCTTTTCTGTCAGTATTATTGTTCAAGAACATTGCTTGACGCAGAAAAATGGCTGGCTCAGGGGCTTTTGCTTACTTTAATCGTTACCAGCTTATTAAATAGTCCATTTCTTGACCACGCCGAAGGGCATTGGTTTGCTGTCATGATAGCGCTTTTATTTGCGCCCAATAGTTCGCTTAGAAAACACGAGAAACAGAGTGCTTAAAAATACAGAAATAATCAGCACCAGAACGTACAGCTTGTTTAAGCATTTGCAACAATGAAAAAGTCAACTAACGCAAGCATCCAAATTTACAAACGGCTATTGGTCTACGTAAAGCCCTATCGTGGCCTGTTTGCCATCAGTATTTTTGGTTTTTCCATCTATTCAGGCACTCAGTCCGCATTGGTAGTACTAATTCGGCATATTGTTGATACCTTGCAAACTCAAACACGAGAAGGGATGTTTTATTTGCCGATGTTTTTTAGCGGCGTATTTATCGTGCAAGGTATTGGTACGTACTTGGGCAATTATTTTCTGGCTAAGGTTTCGACCAATGTCGTTCACGCCTTAAGATGCCAGATATTCGACAAGTACACGGAACTGCCAACCGCATTCTTCGATGCCAATAATAGCGGTTACCTCATTTCCAGGATTACCAATAATGTCGGTGAAATGACTAAAGCCAGTACGGACGCAATACGTACTTTTGTCCGGGAAGGTTTGACTGTACTGGGGCTGTTGTGTTACTTGTTCTATTCAAATTGGATGTTGTCCCTCGTTTTCGTTGGCATCACGCCCATTATCGTCGTGTTGGTCAAGTACGTCAGCAAACGGCTCAGGAAGATCAGTAGAAGAATACAAGACTCGATTGGCGACATCACCCATATTACCTCGGAACTGGTTACTGGACATCGGATCGTGCGCGGCTATGGCGGTGAGGCATACGAACGCCGGCGGTTTTTGGAAAGCAGTTTATATAATCGCCAACAATCGTTAAAACTCGCCACCACAACGGCGATACACAACCCTATCATGCAATTTATTATTGCTATCGCCTTATCTTTTTTGATGTATATGGCACTGATTTTTATGAAGCAAGCCAGTGTCGGTGAATTTATCGCTTACCTGATGGCGGCCATACTATTGCAACGGCCTATAAGGCAATTGAGTGATGCCAACAGTGATATTCAGAAGGGTATCGCCGCAGCGCAAACGATATTTGAGATTTTGGATGTGCCGAGTGAAGTTGATGAAGGTACTTATCGAATCGAGAAAGCAAAAGGCGCGTTGGAATTCAAAAACC
>JABFSV010000070.1 GCA_013140405.1 Methyloglobulus sp.
ATAACCTGCGTAAAGCACGGGAACGGGCGCACATATTAGAAGGTTTAGCGGTTGCTCTGGCCAATATCGACGAAATGATCGAATTGATCAAAACGTCCCCGAATCGCTCAGAAGCTAAAGAGGGCTTGTTGGCAAGGGCTTGGAATGCCGGATTAGTCATTTCCTTACTGGATAGGGCTGATGCAGACCGTTCGAGGCCAGAAGATTTAGCACCTGAGTTCGGTATTGCCGGAGACGTTTATCGCTTATCCGAGGTGCAGACCCAGGCTATTCTTGAACTCCAATTACAACGCCTAACAGGTTTGGAACAAGACAAGATTTTCAATGAATACAAAGAATTGCTCGAACAGATTGATGAGTTTCTCTATATTCTTGCAAATTATCATCGCCTTATGGAAATTATCAGGGAAGAACTGATAGCCATCAGGGATGAATATGGCGACAAACGGCGTACGGAAATTATTCAGAGCCAGCTGGATTTGTCGGATGGCGATTTGATTACCGAAGAAGATATGGTTGTCACTATGTCTTACGAAGGCTACGTCAAATCCCAGCCTTTGACTGATTACAAAGCGCAACGTCGCGGTGGTCGCGGTAAGTCGGCTACGGCAACAAAACAAGAAGATTATGTCGATAAGCTGATCGTAGCCAACACCCACGACACGATTCTGTGTTTCTCATCGCTGGGTAAAGTCTACTGGCTGAAAGTTTATCAACTGCCGGTTGCCAGCCGCGCTTCCAGAGGCAAACCGTTTGTTAACTTGCTCTCGCTTGATGATGGCGAAAAAATTAATGCCATTTTGCCAGTTAACGAATTTAGTGAAAATAAATTTATTTTCATGGCGACATCCGCAGGTACGGTCAAAAAAACCCCGTTGAATGAATTTGAACGGCAACGCGCCAACGGAAAAATTGCCATTGATCTAAGGGAAGACGACACTTTAGTTGGCGTAGCCGTCACGGATGGACAGCAAAATATATTGCTGTTTGCCAGCTCAGGTAAGGCGAACTGCTTTAATGAGGCAGATGTGCGGTCTATGGGCAGGACTGCTTCTGGTGTGCGCGGTATGCGCCTACAAGAAAATCAAAAAGTTATATCGCTTATTACATCCTCAGAAGGTACGGTTCTCAATATTACCGAAAACGGTTTCGGTAAACGCACCCGACTGGAAGAATTCACCCGCCATAAACGCGGCGGACAAGGCATGATTGCCATACAAACCTCTGACCGGAATGGTGCGTTGGTAGGTGCGGTTTTGGTCAATGAACATGATGAAATTATGTTGATTACTGATGGTGGTATCCTGGTTCGCACACCGGTTGATGGCATTTCTGTCGTCGGTCGAAATACCCAGGGCGTACGCATTATTCGCCTGGATAAAGGTGAAAAAGTGATAGGTGTTGACCGTATCGAAGGATTGGCAGGAGAGGAAACGGATGAGGAAGTCGAGGTTGACGAAAATTTCCAGGAAGATGAACAAGATACAACAAATGACGAAAACGATTCAGGAGCAGAGTAATACATGAGCAGGGTTTATAATTTTAGTGCAGGGCCGTCCGCGTTTCCTGAATCCGTGTTGCGGCAAGCCCAGGCTGAGATGCTGGAATGGCGGGATAGTGGTATGTCGGTCATGGAGATGAGCCATCGCGGCAAATACTTCTCGATGATTGCGGAAGAACTCGAAAGTGATTTGCGCGAATTGTTGGCTATTCCGGCTAATTATAAAGTGCTGTTTTTGCAAGGCGGCGCATCTGCACAGTTTTCCTTGATTCCACAGAACATACTTAATGGTAAGGCCAAGGCCTGTTATGTGAATACCGGCGCTTGGTCTGAAAAAGCCATTCAGGATGCAAAAGCCTGCTGTGAAGTTGTTGTAAGCGCCAGTTCTGAGGCCAGCAAATTTACCCAAATCCCCGATGTTGCAAGTTGGACTTTAGATCAGGATGCGGCTTATCTGCACTACACCTCTAACGAAACCATACATGGAGTGGAATTTCAATCTATCCCAGAAGCTAAAGGCTTAACCTTGGTTTCCGATATGTCGTCCAATATCCTGTCGCGAGAAGTCGATATCAGCCAATTCGGCTTGATTTATGCGGGGACACAGAAAAATATGGGGCCTGCTGGTGTTACTGTAGTGATTGTCCGCGATGATCTGGTAGGTCATGCGGCAAAAGGTACGCCGCCTGTATTCGACTACGCCCAGCAGGTGAAAAATGGTTCTATGCTAAATACCCCTGCAACGTACAACTGGTATCTGGTTGGCTTGGTGTTGAAATGGTTGAAAGAGCAGGGCGGTGTTGTTGCGATTGAGCAACGCAATATTGGCAAAGCTGCAAAGTTGTATGACCTGATCGACCAGTCAACCTTATATAGCAATCCAGTCGAAAAAACTGTCCGTTCCAGAATGAATGTGCCTTTTATCCTCGCTGATGAAGCGCTCGATAAACCCTTTCTTGCGGCAGCGGAAGCCAATGGTTTGTTTGAACTGAAAGGCCATCGTTCCGTTGGCGGAATGCGCGCCAGTATTTATAATGCCATGCCTGAATCCGGTGTTGATGCGCTGTGCGAATTCATTAAAGAATTCGAACGGACGGCTTAAGCCACGATTTATCCGAATAAACACGAGTTTTTCATGGCATCCATCACGCCCCTTAATGAATTAAGGGACAAAATTGACAAGATCGACCAGCAGATTTTGGATCTGATTAACCAACGTGCGTCTTGTGCGATGGAAGTGGCAAAAACCAAAATTGCTTTGGGTGAGCAAGGTACTTTTTACCGTCCTGACCGGGAGTCCTTGGTATTAAGACGAATAAAAGAACTGAATCCAGGGCCGTTGCCCGACCAGACGGCTGTCCGTTTCTTTCGGGAATTAATGTCATCCTGCTTGGCACTTGAAAAGCCTTTGGATGTTGCTTACTTGGGGCCGGAAGGCACGTTTACCCAACAAGCGGTGCTTAAGCATTTTGGTAATGCCGTCAAAGCAATTCCTGAAGCGACCATCAACGATATTTTTACGACGGTCGAGAATGGCGGTTGTCAGTTTGGTGTGGTGCCTGTAGAAAATTCAACCGAAGGGGTTATTAGCTATACATTTGATCGGTTTCTGGTTTCACCTCTTCATATTTGTGGTGAGGTTGAGATCCAGATACACCAAAATTTGATGGGAACAGCGGATAACCAAGCCCAAATTGTTCAGGTTTTTTCTCATCAGCAATCTTTGGCACAGTGTCGGCAATGGCTGGATAAAAACTTTCCACAAGTCACGCTCACGGCTGTCAGCAGTAATGCCGAGGCAGCTAGATTGGCATCGGTAACCCCAAACTCTGCTGCCATAGCGGGTAGGCCTGCTGCTGAACTCTATAATCTTACAATTTTTGAAAAAAATATCGAAGATGAGTCGAACAACACGACCCGTTTTATCATTATCGGTAAACAAACATCTACCACAACGGGCAGCGATAAGACTTCGTTAGTGGTCTCAACAGGTAACCAACCGGGTGCTTTACACAAAATTCTGGAACCATTTGCTAAGCTGGGGATCGGTTTATTGCATATTGAATCTCGGCCTTCTCGACAGGGATTGTGGGAGTACGTTTTTTTTATCGATATTGAAGGGCATAACGAAGACGAACAAGTCGCTAAAGCGTTAGATATGCTTAGGGAAAATGTCAGTATGTATAAACTATTGGGTTCTTATCCGAGAGCAGTTCTTTGATAGTCAGATTTCGTTAATTACCCTTGTTTTCAGCCAATAAGATATGAGCCAAACAAATAATATTTATGACCTCGCCGTCAACGGGGTAAGGCAACTTGTCCCATACATAGCGGGCAAGCCGATTGAGGAACTGGAGCGCGAACTGGGCTTGACCAATATTATCAAATTGGCCTCCAATGAAAACCCCTTAGGGCCTGGAAAGAAAGCATTGGCGGCAATACAGGCCGCGTTGCCTAAGCTGACCTTATACCCTGACGGAAATGGTTTCAATCTGAAGGCTGCGCTTGCAAAAAAATATGCCCTGAATGTTGATCAGATCACCTTGGGCAATGGTTCGAATGAACTGCTGGAATTGGTGGCAAGGGCATTTTTAGCGCCTGGACTGGAAGCTATGTTTTCTCAACATGCGTTTGCGGTGTACCCCATCGTGACCCAAGCCGTAGGTGCTAACGCAGTGATCGTCCCTGCATTGCATTTCGGCAATGATTTGGAAGCGATGGCAGCGCGGATAAGCGATCTTACCCGTGTCATATTCATTGCCAATCCTAATAATCCGACGGGTACTTTGCTTAGCCAAGCCGATTTAGAACAGTTTATTTCAGCATTGCCCAAGCACTGTCTATGCGTTCTTGATGAAGCCTATTTTGAATTTGTTGGCGATAAGGAAGGGATTAATTCGCTCGACTGGCTAAAACAAAATCCGAATTTAATTATTACCCGTACTTTTTCAAAAGCCTATGGTTTGGCAGGTTTGCGGATCGGTTATGGCTTGTCCAGCCCTGAGATTGCGGACATTCTTAATCGTGTGCGTCAACCCTTCAATAACAATGCCTTGGCTTTAGTGGCGGCAGAAGCCGCTTTGGAAGATACTGACTATTTGCAACAAACGATTGCAGTTAATAGCCAAGGCATGTCTGAGTTGACCGCAGGATTTAAGTCCTTGGGCTTGGAATGGATACCTTCAGCGGGGAACTTTGTTTCCGTTGATTTGAAGCGGCCTGGACAATCGGTTTATGAAGCCTTATTGCGTAAAGGTGTAATTGTTAGGCCAGTGGCCAATTATGGTTTGCCTAACCACTTGCGTATTAGTATCGGTACACCAGCCGAAAACCAGTTTTTCCTCAAAGCATTGGCAGAAACACTGGCTAATGTTTAACAAGCTCTGCATTATCGGTGTTGGACTGATTGGCGGTTCAATTGCACGATCTGTAAAACGGCACGACTTAAGCAAAACGATTGTAGGATTTGGCCGCGAAAAAGATGTGCCTAATTTGCAAGCCGCAAAAGATCTGGGGGTCATTGCTGACTATTGCCTGGACATTGCCGAAGCCGTTGCAAACGCTGATTGTATTGTCATAGCCACCCCAGTTGGCGCGATTGAATCAGTCCTTACTTTGCTTAAGCCATTTTGGGACGAAAAAGCTATCTACACCGATGTGGGCAG
>JABFSV010000532.1 GCA_013140405.1 Methyloglobulus sp.
CAAGTGGATGCACAACTAGCCGCAACGACAGCACGTTCTGTCAAAGCGCGAAAAGCAGCCGGCGCACTACAGGAAGATAACCGCGCACTACGTCAAGAAATTGACCGTAACGCCCAATAATTATTCATTAGGAACTTATCATGCAAAAACATCAATACATTCCACTGACCTTCATTGCTATTGCGATTGTTTCTGGTTGTAGTACCGTTACACAAAACGCTTCTCTTACTGAAGCGCACAGCAGTTATAACAATGCCCGTACAAATCCTGATATTAGCAATCTTGCAGCGGTAGAATTAAAAGATGCCGACGATACTTTAACTAAAGCTGACAATGCTTTTAACAATGACGAGGAAACAGAGACTGTCGAACACCTTGCCTATTTAGCCAAGCAACGAGTAAGTATTGCGGAGGAAACAGCAAAACGGAAAACTGCTGAATTAGCAGTTACCAATGCCGGAGCCAAACGTACTGAAGTTCGACTTGAGGCGAGAACAGCCGAGGCTGATGCAGCTAAAGCGCAAATTGCGGAGCTTTTAGCCTTGAATGCCCAGAAAACCGATCGCGGCATGGTCATCACGCTTGGCGATATATTATTCAGCACCGATAAAGCCCAGCTAAAGCCAGAGGGTACACGTAACATGCAAAAGTTGGGTGATTTTCTCGCAAAATACCCACAAAATAAGGTATCGGTTGAAGGCCATACGGATAGCGTTGGTACAAACAGCTACAATCAGGACTTATCTGATCGCCGCGCCTATTCTGTGCGGTCGGCTTTGACAGATATGGGCATCAGCAATGACCGTGTCGCTACTCACGGTTATGGAGAAGAGTTTCCTGTTGCCAGCAATAACAATGCTGAAAGTCGCCAATTAAACCGCCGCGTAGAAATTATTCTCTCTGATGCTAACGGCAACATAACGCCACGATAAGCTTAGGGCGGCAAACAGCTGGAATGCAGTGCTGAATGGATTCAAATGCACCGTTGCGTCCAGCGCCGTTTTTCCTCATAGCCAAAAGAGACAGTCGGAGAGTAAGCACATAAGTTTTCTCTTGTTCATTTCTCTGCAGCTTTAGAAAGTGATCTCTCCCAGTCGAATGTTGACACTAATGTGAACTTTCGTATTATGACAGTGCCTGATCTCATCTTCGATCAGTTTCCATGGGCTGAATTATGCGGCTCAGGAATGTCTGCCTAGCCTATTATGCGGCGATACTAGTTTAATCCTTGACCTAGATGTTTAACGTAAATTAATCTTTCGACATATAGAGCTTTAATTAATTTCATTCCTAAGCGTCACACTCTTGGAGAAAACAAATGCAATGGCGCAATAGTAAGGAGCGTTACGGTTCGCTATCAATTGGCATCCATTGGATAATGTTACTACTGCTCGTAGCAGTATATGCGTGCATTGAGCTGCGCGGTTTTTTTCCCAAGGGCAGCGATATTCGGGAGGCTTTAAAGACCTGGCACTACATGTTGGGGCTATCTGTTTTTGTTTTAGTCTGGCTGCGTTTGCTGTTGACGTTAACAAGCCCTTTCCCTCAAATTAAATCTGAATCACCTAAGTGGCAGAAACTATCGGCTAGATTAATACAATTAGCGCTCTATGTGCTGATGATTGCTATGCCACTGGCAGGATGGCTTATTCTCAGTGCCGAAGGAAAACCAATTCCGTTCTTTGGCTTGCAATTACCTGCGATCATCAACGAGAACAAAAATCTGGCGGAATTAATCAAGGAGATACATGAAACTATTGGCACGATAGGTTACTTCCTTATTGGCTTACATGCCGCTGCTGCGCTGTTTCACCACTATGTTTTACGGGATAACATCCTGCGGCGGATGTTGCCGACCGAGCCGAAGTTAAGCCAGAACCTTGCAAATGCACAACCTGACGTAGATAACAAAATTGCTATCGTTGACTCCAACGCGGTTGAAGCAATAGTTGCGCAACAGCCGATGAAGGGAACAGAAAACCTACTTGGCTTAAGTACGGCACTGGCGGCAGAGCGTCTTAAACTGAATGGTTACAACGAGTTGCCAACCGCTGACCAGCGCGGATTTCTGCGTATAATTTTTGAAGTTGTGCAGCAACCTATGTTTGCACTGCTTATAGCGGGTGGTATCGTCTACCTGCTCCTCGGTGACCGAACAGAAGCCATCATGTTGCTTTTGTTCGCTTTCCTCTCAGTCACGATCACCATTGTGCAAGAGTCCCGCAGCGAACATGTATTGGAAGCGCTGCGAAATCTTGCGAGTCCACGGGCATTGGTCATCCGCGACGACAAAAGAATTCACATAGCAGGCAGGGAGGTGGTGCGCGGCGACCTGATTGTGATTTCCGAGGGTGATCGGGTAGCGGCAGATGCAACGCTCATATCGTCGCAAGACCTATTGCTTGATGAGTCGCTGCTCACTGGCGAAGCTATGCCTGTACGCAAATTAGCTAAAGATGCCGCCATAAAGACTGAAGATCAAAGCGCCGTGCCGAAGCAGCCGGGAGGCGAAGACTTACCTTATATCTTTGCCGGAACGCTGGTTGTGCGCGGCACTGGACAGGCGCTAGTACACGCAACCGGCATCCATAATGAAATGGGGAAGATCGGTCGCGCCCTCGGCACCATCGACACAGAACAACCGCACCTGCAAATACAGATGCTGAAGCTGGTGCATTACTTCGCCATAATCGGTGCTGTCGTAGGGGTTATAACCGTTGTACTATTTGGCTTACTGCGCGGTTCATGGCTTGAGGCCATCCTTGGAGGCATCGCAATTGTCATGTCTTTGTTACCCGCAGAATTCCCACTTATTATGGCCGTATTCATGGCGATGGGCGCGTGGCGTATTTCACAAGCACACGTACTCACCCGCCGCGCGTCCGCCATAGAGACGCTAGGTGCCACTACGGTGTTATGCACCGACAAAACGGGTACGCTCACCGAAAATCGCATGACGGTCGTCTCCATAGTCAACGAGGATGCTCGTTGGGATCAAAACGAAAAGAATGCCATATCAGAAAAGATAAAAGAAATTTTAGAAGTTGCCCTGCTCGCGTGTCCGCTCGTACCCACTGATTCGATGGACTTAGCCGTCCATGCCTTAGCGGAAGTACAGATCGGTTCTAATGTTGCCAGCTTCTCAAAGCATACGCTCGTCCGCGCTTATGGCCTAAGGCCGGATTTGTTTGCTGTAGCTAACATTATGTCCAGCGAAGCCGATGAAAATGGCACAGCTTATGCTAAGGGTGCTGTCGAGGCCATAGCCGAGCTTTGTCAGCTGTCCGCAGAGCGGCTGGTCAAGATTCGCCAACAGGTAGATGCCCTAGGGCTTGATGGGGTTCGTGTGTTAGGGATCGCTAAAGCAATCGTGCTGAATGCTACGCAGGAAAACGGCTTGCCTGACACGCCTCGCGGCCTGAACTTTGAGTATACTGGGCTTATCGGATTTGCCGACCCCATACGTGCCAATGTGCCTACCGCCGTTGCCGAATGCCGTTCGGCAGGGATAAGGGTTGTGATGATAACCGGAGATTATCCCGCAACCGCCCATGCAATTGGGTTACAAGCTGGGCTAGACGCGACTGATGTGTTGACTGGTGACGACATCGAAGCCTTGTCCGATGATGATCTGGCTCTCCGGGTGAAATCGACTTCGATATTCGCACGCATCCAGCCTAACCAAAAACTTCGTATTGTCCAGAGCCTGAAGGCAAACGGTGAGATTGTCGCCATGACCGGCGATGGTGTCAACGATGCCCCGGCAATCAAAGCTGCTCATATCGGTATTGCGATGGGTGGACGCGGCACTGATGTTGCGCGCGAAGCTTCGGCAATTGTCCTGCTTAATGATGACTTTGGCTCTATTGTGAAAACAATCCGTCTTGGGCGACGCATCTATGACAATCTCCGCAAGGCGATTGAATACATTATCGCTGTCCATATCCCCATCGCTGGGCTTACCCTCCTGCCACTGCTGCTAGGACTGCCACTAATACTAACACCGATCCATATTGCATTTCTCGAAATGGTTATTGATCCAGCCTGTTCAGTGGTATTTGAGGCCGAACAGGAAGAAGAAGACGTGATGCAACGCCCTCCACGCGATCCAGCAAGCCCGTTGATTTTGCCAAAACGAATTATTTGGGCAGCACTGCAAGGATTTTTAGTTTTCGCGATATTGGCGGTTGTTTTCATAGGTGCGGCGCAGCTGGGAGTTCCTGACCCTGATTTACGTGCGCTCGTATTTACATCTCTGGTACTGATGAACATGGGGCTAATCTTGGTCAATCGCTCATTTAAAGCTTCACTAAGCCATGCGTTTTGGCGGCCTAACCGCTCGCTCTGGATTCTGTTTGGCGGGGTAATGACACTCCTTGCAACCGCTGTATATTGGCATCCGGCGCAAGTGCTTTTTCATTTTGGCAAATTGCACCGGGATGACCTTGCCGTCTGCGCGGTTGCCGGTTTCTTCAGCTTACTGCTATTAGAAGCGATCAAGTCATTGTGGTTTCGTGTTGGAGGTGCGGATAGCAAAGCGAAATTGCCAGACTCACTTGTTAGATAAAATCTGAGATATTCGAAATACCAAGCAATGTACGTTACCGCACTGACCGACTGAATATTAAGGCGTATTGTTCTAACCAAGCGAGGAAAAAACCATTCAGCGCTCTGTTTATGGCTATAAGGTCATGACCAACACACTATCAGGAGATACACATGAACAAAGACCAAGTAAAAGGCAAAGTTGAAGAAATTAAAGGTAAGGTCAAAGAAGCCGCTGGCGTGATACTGGATGATAAAGGCATGGAAGTAGAAGGAAATGTCCAGAAAAACGTCGGTAAAATACAAAAAGGCGTTGGTGATATCAAGGAAGATATTAACAAAGGCAACTAATGCGACTATCCGGATGTGCAGCCAGTTAGAGACAACTTGACAGGCTGCACAGCGGCATCGCAATAATTATAAAATTTACACGGGAATAAATATGAAACTCACTAACATAAAGCGTGCTGGCTTATATACAGCAATAGTGCTTACCTTATGCTCGTTGGGCGTTTATGCAGAAGAAAAACAGGACGAACCTTATATGAACAAAGACCAAGTCAACGGCACAGTCGATGAAACCAAAGGTAAAGTAAAAGAAGTCACTGGCAAGATAT
>JABFSV010000413.1 GCA_013140405.1 Methyloglobulus sp.
ACCAAAGTTGCGGCTTGGTGTGCTTTTTCTTTCCCTGGATTACGTCCTTCCGTCAATTCCAGGTGCAGATCGTTATCGCCAGCGATAATAATTGGCTTGTTTGGGAATTTTTCGCGCAATAATCTTGCAACATATGGGAGATTGCCGGAATCAAAGGCAGCAACCGTTGGAAAGCCCAATACTTGCGATAAAGTGTCTACCGTTGCATAGCCTTCACCGATAACGATGGCTGGAGATCGGGCAAGTGCATCAAGCCCTTGCCCTCCAGCAACCTGAAAGGTGTCTTGTTTTGCACCTCCTGATGCAAACCGCTTCGTGCCATTATCTTGGATAGATTGGACAGACCGAATTTCACCGTTGATGTCTATCGCTGGCAACAACAAATCCCCTGCGGTAAAAACCAGTTTTTCAGGGTAAGATTTTCGCAATTGCTGCGACTCTCTCCGGTTTTTACCAATGATGATATTAATATCTATAGGTAGTTCAGTATTGTCATCCGGCACAACCCGCAAATTGCCCAGCCTTAATTGCTTCAGTTGTAAATATGGATGATCGGCTGGTGCAGGCGGTGCTATTTCCAACAATCTTCTTACAGAGTGGGCAACCGCATTTTGTTTGGCCTTATGAGCGGCTTCACGTTCTTGTAACTTAGCGGCGTTAATGGCTTTCAACTGTGCTTTTTCCGTTTCGCTCAATGTATAGCCTTTAGATTTCCATTTCAACGTATCGCCTGTCCTATTGTTCTGGATAAAACCGGCTGGATGCCCATCAAGATAGGCGACATAGAACCCCGCCCGTTCACCTGGCTTATCGCCTTCGGTCGCAATCCTGTGTGTTTGTCCGTCCATAATCGGATGCTCACCTGTTATCTGGCAACCCAATGAAACCAATGCGTCGGTAAATTCTTGCTGAGGTGTTAGTGCTGGAGCTTGTTGGTCTGTTACATTTTCGGGTAACCACTGCTTCAAGGTGTCCATATTTGCATTGTCACCAACATACCAGGATTTGGCTTTTTTATCCCACATTGCCCCAGCTTCCTTGGCAATGTTCCGTTCTGTATAGGGTACGGCAAGGTATTGGCGGTCTGTCTTGGCTACATCAGTGGTTTGCGGCCAATGACTAAACAGGCTTAAATCGACATCTACCGCGACATACCATGATTGGACTCCGCGATCCCACTTTGCACCCAATTCCCTGGCTTGGTTTCTTTGATGGTATGGGACTAGGATATAGGTTTTATCCTCAAACCTTGCTTTTTTAACGGCTTCTTCATAATCAGCAGCAGTTGCATTTGACAATAGAGATAAATCTTTCGGTATTGCTGTAAAGGAAGCTGCCATCTCAGGGGTTATTGACCCACCCAAGCCATTTTCTTGTTGCCATGAGTGCCAACCTTGATCTAGCATTTTTGCAACTGCTTCATATTGATTGCTCATGTTTTCACTATGCTTACTTTCCAATTCGGCTAGTGAACGTAAATTTTTAAGGGCAAAATCAAATTTACCTTGTTGAACCAGATCAATAGTACCAACCGACATTTCTCTAGCAACCCCATATGCTGCCTCATCATTCCAGCGTGATATGCTGGCTATGGCATTCTCAATGCTAATGACAACGGAGTTGCTTAGTGCAATGGAAGTTTCTGCCTTTTCAGGCATTAAGGTATCTTCCGAGACTTTTGAAATCCTGGCTTGAGTTTGATTTTTTTGTTGACTATGCTCATGGTGAACAGCTAAATCTTGTGCTTGTTTTTGCTCAAGACCCAACACAAACGCCTGTATCTTTTCAGCATCAGCCGCCGCCCGAAAGATTTCAAGCGGATCGTCCCTTAGCGTCTTAATCCAAGAACCCACATACGCTGCATGTTGTCCAGGATCATGTCCGATGCCCAAGGTATCGCCTAATAACATACTTGATATTTCGGCGCGTAATTCTTCTTTTCCATAGCCTTCACTGCCAAACGGATGCGCCAAGTCACGGTTAAGCCGAGATTCATGGCCTGTCCAATGGCCAAGTTCGTGAAGGGCTGTGGCATAATATTTATCCGCACTGGGGAATTGCCCCTTTTCCGGTAAATGAATACTGTCGGACGATGGCCGATAAAATGCCCTGCCACCGGCACTATGGTTTATCAAAGCACCTGATGACGATATAATAAATTCGGCGCGTTCGATAGCATCCCAAGTTTGTTCCTTTTTTTGCAATGGGGGCAACCCCTCGATTTGTTCGGCGTTAAACACCGTCGCATAAAACACACGCGGCCTTTCCAGCTTGACCGTTATCTTTACTGGATTCCCCTCGTCGTCCAACACAGCTTTGCCGTGTTCGTCTTTTTTGATGTGTTCTTCGGTAAATTTCCAATATTGGATAGTTGTCCCTTTTTCACCCCTACGGACTTGTCCGTCCAGTTCACTGGCTTGCTTATAGGTCATCCAGCGTTGATCATCACGCTCCTGTGACATGAGCTGTAAGGCATTGATGCCTTTATAGCGATTGCCGGTGAGTGGGTTAAACGGCACAAATGAACCGGATTCCCCAGCTTCCCAAGGCCGTTGCCAGGGCGCAGTGCCTTGTTCCAGTTGCTTGATTATGTTTTCGGCGACGGTTTCATGGAAGGGTTTCTTGTTTTCATTCATTGGCATAACCTCCTGTGGGTTATCACGGTATGATTTGAAAATGCTTACGATGTCAGTGGCTGATTTGCCACTGGCTTGAGAATTTGAGGATTTAGTTGTTACTGGCTTTGGAACACCGTAATCTTGTTCAGACTTATTGTCTGCTTGGTTGCGGTTCTTCTCTATTAAATCGACGACAGGTTTGGATTGGGTGATGCGCTCGAAAGCCTCCAGCCCTTTTCCGCCTGTGGGAATAAAAACCCTTTCTTGCCAATTGATCCGCTCAATGAATGCACCTTGGTCTTTAAGCACCCGTTTTTCGGCTTCGGTCAGGTAACTGCGCCCTTTAATTTCGATTCTATCTTCATGGTTGACCTTTGCGGTGGAAATTTCCCAACCGTTGGAAAGAATGGCTTTGCTGCCATCCTTGATGGCAGTGAATAGCTCATAAGCCGTCATATTCGACATACTGGATTCAAGTCCCAGGTTCTTAAGCGTCTGCTTGGCAGATTTTGAACTGACAAACCGTCCCAGCAGCATCTCGCCGTCATCGGTCTGTAGTCTGTAAATCTTTTCAGAACCCTCGACCCGATCCCAGATGGGTAGGATGACACCGACTATCATCCTCGTGGCCTTGGTTTCCGTCTTCGGCGCATTTTTGACTTGTGCCGTCCACAGCTTTTCCGCTTCGGCCTCATCAATCGCCCTGGACAAGGTGACTTTCTGGTAACTGTTTACGCTATTAACCGAAACAGTCCGGTAATCCCAACCACGATGAATCACATCGGCATTATCGACATAGCTATGGCCATCTTTTTTGATGGAATAAATGACACCGCGTCGAACTGTCTTTCCATCCGAATTGATCCGCTCACCAATATCTTTCAAATAGAAGACATCACCTTTATGCTTGCCATACTCCGATACAAACCAACCGCTTAAATCATTGGCTAGTTGCAGCCGCTTACTGGTTAACTGAAGTGCTTCTGCCCAATCGTAATAATGAAGTTCATGAGTGACATCCAGTTCTACATAGCGGGTTTGTGCGCCGGATGCCTTATCTTCATAAGCAATATCATCGCGGGTTTTCTTGATGCTCACCGCTTTCAAAGTCTGCAAGCCACTGTCATACAAGCCATGTTGTTTTGCGTATTCGACGGCCTCTATAAGCCTTTTCTCGAATTCATCAAACACAGCGTTTTGCTGGCCGGTTTTAAGCGACAGCAACCGGTTCAAGAACTGAGGGATCGCCGGGATTTTGGTCTCACAGAATGAGCCGTTTGAATCAAAAAGATTCAAGCCCATTTGTTTGGTCACCTCGTTGAAGGACAAACTGGTCGCACCTCGGTACAGTTCGCCAAAGAAAATGTTTAAGGCCGTGGTTGCATATTCGCTTTCAAGGTTATCCGCCGACGTAAACATACCTTGACCGGTCGCTTCCCGTTGCCCCCGCGTCAATGCGCCTAACTGATCCAGTCGCCGTGCAATAGACGATACAAAACGCTTTTGTGCTTTCAGGTTGGTCGTTGGCAGGACATAATGCGGTTCTTGGGCTTGGTTTGTCCGATGGGTACGCCCGAAACCTTGCACCGCCGAATCAGCCCGCCAACCCGGTTGCAAAATGTAATGGATGCGCTTACGCTTATTTTCGGCGGTATTGTCGGCATGGAAGCTGTAACCCGTGCCGCCTGCACCTGAAAACACCAATATTTTCTTTTTGTCGTTCTGGAATGCCGCTGCATCCGCCCTTGATGAATGTTTGCCGCGTTTTTCTTCAACGACCTTCAAATTGCCGTCATCATCGCGGGTCTGGACAAAACGGCGGCTACGGCCAGTGACTTCCGCGACCATGTCAGAACCGAAGGCGTTTATAATGGAATCTAAGGGATTTTCAGGGACACGAATTTGTTTCAGCGTTTCTAACAATGCATCGCGCAAGGCAATGGCTTCGCGGTCAAAAACTTGGTTTCCGTCTGAATCCATAACCGGTACGTAGATTTTGTTGCCGTTATCATCCGTTGACTCTTGATACGCCGCCACCGGAAAACCATTCCTGACATAATCCATCAACATCTGACGGGGCGTGAAATCAAGGTCTTCTAGCGCTGCATTCTGGGCGGTCGCTTCGGCAATGATGCGCTCTTGGGCGGCCTCATTGGTATTGACCAACTGGATGATGGCAACGTTACCAGCATCCAGTTGTCGCCTGATATCATCAATGACACGGGGCGTTTGCAAGGACGTGATGACTTGGTTAAAAAAACGTTGGTGTGCGCCCCAAAATTGCGCCATTGCAGCACTTTTGGCATTGCCGTTGCTCCCTGCCTGGGTAATTTCAAGTGCCGCATCGACATTGTTTAATACAATTTGCCAAGCCCCGGCCAATTCATTGTAAATATCTTCTTGTAATTCAGATAGCTTGTGTTCCAACCGTTCGTAACTTACCCCTTCATAAGACAGGGAACGGGCGATATACATGCCCATCGCTTTCATATCGCGGCTTATCAGTTCCATTGAAGCGATACC
>JABFSV010000322.1 GCA_013140405.1 Methyloglobulus sp.
CCTTTATCTTTATGCCCAACCATCATATCCATTTCAGGGCTGGGCTGATTGCTGGGATTGTGACAGGTATTCTGTATGACCTGCTACAGACAGCTTATCTTGGTTTGCAGATTGGCGTGTCCAGTTATAACGCCATTTACGGCAGTTTTGCAGCATTGCCCTTATTTGTCGTGTGGTTACAAATGGGCTGGATGACGGTGTTGTTTGGCTGTGAAGTCGCTTTTTATCTACAAAATTATGAAAATTACCGGAACAATAACCGTTTTTCTAACATCAGTTTTTCCCTGCAAAAAGTCATTGCCCTGCAAATCACGCATTTGCTCATTAAACACTTCAGCCACTTCAGTAAACCCTTAACGGCGGATGAAATAGCGGCAAAACTGGCTCTCCCAATCGCCATCGTCCAGCCGATCTTATTAAAACTGATAGCCAGCCATATTCTTGTCGAGTTCAATATTCAGGGCGAAGAGGACAATGTTTACCAACCTGCCGTCGATACCAATGTGTTGACGATTGCTTTTGTGATTAACGCGTTGGAACAATGCGGACAAAACCAGCTACCGGACATCAACCAGGAACGCTTGTTTATGGATGCTGTCGATGATTTCAGGAAGCGGATGGAAACGTCTGAGCAGAATGGTTTATTGAGGGAGCTTTAGCTGGGTTAGCTATTGGGTAGTGGGTTAAACCTGTAACTTGATGGTCTATGTGAATCATAGTGGGTAACACAAGGACTATAACGCTTTATGGCACTACCTAAAAGTAAATCCATTCATGGTGAGCCCAGTCGAACCATGAATGGATTTACTTTTTTCGCTCGTTCCGAAGCTCTGCTTGGGAATGTTGTTTTGCAAGCTGGAGCTTGCCTTGTCGGTTTCCAATCTGGAGATTGGGAACTGGCGCGATTTCTTTAAAAGCGGTGGGCATAAAAAAAGCCCCATCCCGGCTTTACCGGAATGGGGCTTTGGGTTTTACCTTAAGACTAAGGTTTAATTAATAAACGAAGTTGTATCTATTGTTGCAAAGTTTGAGCCAGTAATTTCGATCACGAAGTCAGTGGCGGTAAATATTTCACTACCATCCGCGTCAATAGCCAGGAATGTTTTTCCTAATAGCCCAGCAGCTGAGCCTACACCGCCAGTCACGATAGCAAAATCTGCTTGTCCTGTTGTAGTGTTCGTGTCAAAACCAAAGCCATCAGTTAAGTGCAACAATGTATTCATATTAGCGATAAAAGTCCCTTCATTCAATATACCTGTTATCGCTGTGCCTTCAAAAGCAACATTTCCAGCAGTAAAGGCTAACGCTGACACGTCTATCGTATCACCACCAGCAACTACTACTCCGTTCAGGAGTAAATCACTGTATACGTCAATGTTTGTAGTACCCGATGATGCAGAAGAATCGGATGCTAAGGTAAACTTTACTATGTCGTCACCTCCGCCCGTGCTAACAGTATCTTTACCAGCTTCACCAGTGATGGTGTCATTACCATCACCACCACTGATCGTATCATTACCAGCGCCGCCAGTGATGGTGTCAATACCACCACCGCCATTGATAGTATCATTGCCGCCCAAACCTGACAGGGTATTGTTAGATGCGTTGCCGCTGATGTTGTTCGCCAAGGTGTTACCTGCTCCGATTAGGGCTGTGCCACCTAGGACAAGGTTTTCAACACCCTCGTTGGCGGAAACGCCGAGATCAAAGTTAACCGTACTGTTTACGATGTCTACGCCACCATTAACAACGCCAACAAGAATGGATTCGTTGACCACATCAGCTAAAATGTCAACTGAGTACGTATCGTTGCCTAAACCACCGGTCATTGTGTCATTGCCTGTGCCGCCAATTAAACTATCATTTTCTGTACCGCCAACTAATGTGTCGTTGCCAGCACCACCATTCAGGGTGTCATTGCCGGCACCACCATCAAGTGTGTTGATTGCGCCGTTACCTGTCATCGAATTGACGGAAGCGTTACCTGTTGCACTGGTTGCTAATGCGCCTGTCAGGGTAATGTTCTCGACATCAGTGGCAAGCGTAAAAGCAAGGTCAGTAACCGCAGTGCCCGCAAATTGTACATTATCAATTTCGCCAACTGTGGTTGTTTCATTAATTACGTCTTGACTGTTGACAACAACATACGTGTCGTTACCTGCGCCGCCATTTAAAGTATTAAATGACGTAGCTGTTGTCGCTGTGCCGCCATTCAACGTATCATTGCCAGCCTCGCCATGCAGGGTATCATTTCCTGTGCCGCCATTTAAGGTATCATTGCCATCACCGCCTAACAGGGTATCATTCCCCCCATTGCCATTCAATGTATCGTTGCCACTGTTAAGGCCACTACCAACACCGCCGTCCATTGTATTGTTAGATTCGTTACCGTTCATAACGTTGTTGGATGCATTACCTGTTGCACCTAACGCTGTACCGGTCAGGGTAACATTTTCAACATTGAGTGCTGACACCGTAAGCGCAAACGTACCTCCAGCAACCCCATATTGAACAGTATCAATCTCAGCACCCGCCAACTCGCCCGTAATGGTGTCAGTTGCACTTGTTATGACGTAAACATCAGCACCCGTGCCGCCTTGTAGCGAATTTGTACCCGCACCACCAATCAACGTATCAATGCCAGCACCACCAATTAAGGTATTGTCTGCACCGTTGCCGGTTAATACGTTATTCAATGCGTTACCTGTCGCATTAATAGCGGCAGCTCCCATTAGGGTAATGTTTTCGACGCCAGTCGTAACTGCTGAGCCATTGTAAGTCACAAAACTTTTGACTAAATCTACGCCCGCACTATCAGCGATAGTGGCTGTTGCGCCCGCTCTGATGATGAAGGTATCGTTACCTGCGTCGCCCGTTAAGATGTCGGCACCACCTGCGCCAGTGTCAAGCGTATCGTTGCCTGCACCTGCAATAATAGTGTTGATGCCGCTGTTGCCGGTTAGGCGATTGTACAACGCATTTCCTGTAATGTTGGCAGCATTCGAACCAGTAAGCTGGACGTTTTCAATGGCGCCAGCAGACGCTAACGTACCAATATTAAGGCCAGTGGCAAGATTATAAACAGCTGCTGCAACGACATCAGATATGATGACTGTGTCAGTGCCTGCGCCTGCGGCTTCTGTTACCAAATCACCAGCGCCCAGATAATAAGTGTCACTACCTGTACCGCCGACCAAGGTATTGATACCATCGGAAAATGAACCGTCGAGGATGTTGTTTTTGGCGTTACCAGTCAATGTAGTGGCGGCAGTTCCTGACGCGCCAATATTTTCCACTTCGGTCAAGGCAGCTAAAGAATAAGACGCGCTAGACCATACGGTATCAATACCTTCGTCAATCAGCTCAATGATTGCATCACCTGCTACGCCTACAGTTGTATTTGTATTTTTAACGATGTAGATATCATTACCTGCACCGCCTTCCATAACGTCTATGCCGTCAGAAGTGAGTTCGTCGATAAGTATCGAACCACCAGAAATAATGTCATCATCGGCTGTACCGAATAAGACAGCGGCAGTGTCGTTAGCAAGAGTGCCGACAATGCCAAGTTCAATTGCTGCGTTAGCTGGTTTAGAAAGTGCCATAATTAAAAATCCTCAAGTGTAGTTGTGTGCAAAAGTAAATTGTTTACGTTGTAACAGATAAAGCTCAGTCACCGTTCAGAGTAGATTAAGCAGTTTGTGTGCCAATAAGTTTTATGTAGGCTAAATGCTTTGGTTTTTGTCTAGCCTGTCATATAAAGACTCTCTCACGTGACTTCAATATGCAGGAATGAACGTTAAAGTCGGTTGCTTTTTAACTGACTGGCGCGTTCTGCCCTAAATTTAGTTGAGAGAATAGGCACTACTGAGTACGTTTACGTCACAATGTGACAAATATTGTCAAGATAGGGTGAATAAAGACTTTCTTTACCCACCCGATTGTTTAGTCTAGGTTAAATACCTGATATGACAATGGCTATCGTGTAAATGGTAGTGGGTTAAACCCGTGACTTGATCGCTCGTTCCCAATCTCCAGATTGGGAACCGACAAGGCAAGCTCCAGCTTGCAAAACAACATTCCCAAGCAGAGCTTGGGAATGAGCTAAACCCAATACAATTCAAGAAAAAAGCGGGGTTAAAACAGCTTATCCAACAAGCCAGCCACCGCCGCGACTATATCAACGTCCAATGCACTACCGAAATCACCGCCAGTTTTGGCAGAATAATCCGTCTTGGCATTGGGCAACACATTTTGCTTCTGCTTTTGCCGCTTTTCTAATTCTTCGGCATGTTGTTGATGCAGCAACTGCCCACCAGCCTTTTTCCATTCCAACAGATGGGTTAATTCCCCGCTATCAAGCCAGATGCCGTGCACGATGCACTGGTCAACAACTACACCACTGCGGTTGCCGAAATTGACGCGGTTCATATGCCTGCGGCATTCTGGGCATTTAACATAGCGTATTTTTTGGTGTTTGCGGAAACGGTCTTTGTTGATGTTATCTATGTGTTCACGGTTGATGTCGAACACATTGGAAACTGAATTCTGCAAGACCGTCTCTATTTCGCCTTTATCGAAAAATAGGCCGAAGCAGGTGTGGCAACGCTCTATATATAAAGCGTCTGCCATTTTTAAGTGGATACTTTGCAATGGCTTGTCGCAGTTTGGGCAGATGCGGTGGGTAGCTGATTTCTCTACCCTATATGGATGCTTGGCATGTAAATCGACATCGCTGCGCGAATTGCAATACAAACAACGGTTGGTATTGGCGGGCAGCGGTGCTGAACAGGAAGTGCATCTAGCCATGATTCATCAGCATCAAAACTACAAGGAATCCAGGATTGCCTGTCTTTTGTCGGCGTATTCCTGGTCGGAAATCAAACCTTCCTTGTTAAGTTCTTTGAGTTGCGCCAATTTACTCGCAGTATCATTAGCGGGTTGTGCTGTTGGTGCAACCGTTGGATTCTGCATTGCTTGCGTCATCGCTTGTCCCAAACCGATACCCGCACCCAAACCCACGCCAGCACCCGCCGCGCCACCTTCGTTGCGTGCGGCTTCACGCATGGCTTCAAGTTGTTGCAGTTTGGCATAATCCACACCTGCGGCCTGTGCAGCTT
>JABFSV010000222.1 GCA_013140405.1 Methyloglobulus sp.
GTGTATACACTTTAACACTTATAAGCAAGTGACCGGAAGAGAAACTGGCGTTGCAATTTACGCAAGCACATTTAACCCGTGCTTGTGCACAATGGTCAATAGCTTAAGAGCCATGCCGCTGGGACGCTTCGCCCCAGTCTCCCATTTCTGTATTGTTGATTCACTGGTGTTTAGATAACGGGCAAAAACTGGTTGGCTCACATGGTTCTCTTCACGGATAAGCTTTATCTGCTGTGGTTCAAGCTCAACCGGCACAGACAGGCAAGACTCGTCAAATTCACGCATTGTGGCTTTATCTATTGCACCAGCCTTGTATAACCCACGGACACTGCTATGGATTGCTGCAAAGGCATCGCTTTTATATTTAGGTTTCTTTGACATTACAAATCTCCAACAAATCACCATTTTTTATTTCTGTATCAATGACGCTATCAGGCTGGCGGCTATATAGTTTTGCTAACTTCTTGAATTCTGCAAGCTCAGCCGCATCAATATTTTCCCTATCTTTTTTTGCAAAAAGATAGGTATAAATCCAAAATTTTCCGCTTTTTGTAAGGATAATTGACCTGTAGTTATTATCGCTCAAGCGTTTTTTGAATACGCCGCCGCCCAAGTCATCAACCTGGCCTTGTATCACCTGCCGTATAGCGAGACAAAGCTCATCATCGCTAATATGGGCTTTTTTAGCCGCTTTGTTAAACCATGCGGTTTTGAATATTCGTGATGAATCTTTATCTTTAACAGGCATGGCAAATAAAATATCATAGCACCCAGTGCAACACAATTTTATTTTTTGTTTAAGTCGTGCGTAGGCGTAACGATTACATCTATGCGCCAAAAACCAAGATTTGTGGCATGTCTCCCCGCACTTGTGCTTTCATCCGCTTGGCCATGCCAAAGATCAGCGTCAAATGGCGGCTTTGCTTTTGTCTAACAACCGAAATAAACTTGTTTACAATATAGCAACATTGCTATAATCGCAGTATATGACGTGGACTGTTGAAACGCTCAACGCGACCGTGGACGAAGAAATTGAGGCGCTTCCTGCCGATATGCGAGCGCGTCTTGTGCGTATATGGGGTCTTGTGGAAGAACCCCCAAAAGTGTTCGTTCTGAGCTAAGCCACTTTCCAGAAGTACCGTTTTAAATGTTTTTCAAGCTCATTTACCATCGCATCCACATCAATATCCCCATTGCTTTTTCTAAAATTGTACTTGCCAGTGAATGCAATATGCGACCAGGCAATGGGTGAGATTCTGGCAAACTCATCGATAATTGCCTGGCTCGTCCCGGCGGCAAGCATCCGTTCATAAACGGTGTTTAAAATAATGGCGTTATAGGCGATGATGGTATTTGCAACCAGCCTTACTGCATGTGCGCTGATTTGATTGTTTTCTATCTTTTTACCTTTAAAAACGCCACGATAAATTTTCCTGATGAGCCCTTGCAGTTGGTGGTAAGCCTCCGTTCGATTCCTGGCCGTCCGTATGGCTTTTCGCAGGGCCATGTTATCGATTAGATTTAACACATGCGTACTTTTAAATATCGCATTATATTCAACCAGTGCTTTTTTAAGTCCGGTATAACGCGCATAGGAGCTTAATTTTCTGACGATGTTACTTTGCGTATTTTCTTGCAGCAGCAAAGAAAGCAATACCCGCAAGATGCCCCTTTTGTTCGATTTAATCAGATTTTTATCGATGACGCCCTGTGAACGAATAATCCCAGTATAGCAGTCAGCCGTTTTGACTGAATACAAGTCGTTTGCCGCGTCCTTTATGTCTTTAATGCTAGGGACATAATCAACATCGATAGAATCCAATATAACGAAATTGAGCTTATTGAGAGAGTGGTTGTCTCCCGTCACCATATCGATGGTAATGTTTGTTTTATTACCCTGAATGATGTCGTAAAGGGCGTGCCCTTCATAGTTGTTAAGCCCAATATTTTTAGCATTGGCGGCAACAAAGTTTGCAATCAATGTATAAAGCGATAGCCCCGGGGATTTTCCAAGATATTTTTTTGAATATCTCGATTGGATGGTGCTTTCACTGGTTGCTAATTTTTGCCCGTCAGCATCGGCCAGCAATTTGTCATCCATTAAATTCCACAGTTTAAAAATAGGCAGCGAATGAATCAGGTTACCCACTCTGTCATTCGCGGCGCATAACGTCTCTATGCGCATAAAATCTTCATGGGTTGAACGCATCAGGTTGTGATTGAGATCAGACATCTCAGCCATCTTCTCAATGCCAATACCAAAAGCATCCGATAAAATACAAGCATTAATGGCCAGTGCTACGGGCATCTTTTTTTTGTTGTATCGGGTTTTCATATGGGTAAAGGATCGCCACATGCCAATGCGATCACCTATGTACATCATGATGTTGGGTATTTCTACCTGGGACAGGGTCCTGAAAAAAGCATCATCGAGTTTATCCAGGCTGTCATAACCCAAACTCCAGTCCTGCCCACCCGTTTTCATTGCTTTGATATTGAACGCTGAATTCTCGCCGGCACTGATCCGTTTTGTCGTTCTATCCCACGTGGCGTCTAACGTCATAAGGGCAGCATCCAAGCGTCCGTCACAATAAACTGGAATTTTGGGATAGCCAAACTCTTTGGCTATTTTTTCAACATCATCGACTAATGCATCGCTAATCAAATCATGATCGATGTCGCAGTAAGAGATACTTTCATTACAACAGAGCAGGCCTTTATCCAGGCGGCGATACATCTTACGGTAAACGAAAAACTCGAATAAATGAGGATCTACCTGCGCATCATCCGGATCTTTTTTCAAATAAGGAAGCTGTGGCTTTGATAGGGTGTCTTCTATATCTTGGGGTAATTTAAATGTAGCGGGGCCTTTGCCACTCCCATAGTGCCCTTTCATTAAATCAATGAGCGCCATGATGTCGTTGTCTTCTTTGTAAAATGCAAAGGGTACGGCCAGTAGAATAGGCCTCAAATAAAGCGCGGATGAACGTGACGATTTTAAATAAAATTCACGTAGGGCCGCTTTAGTATCAAAGGTGCTGCGTTGCAAAAACTGGGCTAACGCCGGAAACTGCCCTTCCGGCAATATCTTGTAGGCCGCTTGGTTTAGTTCGTCATGATCCAGTCCCGTCTTGCGGTTTGGGAACCACTTGAGAAACTTGGCCAGCTTGGGCAAATCAACAACCAAGCCAGAATGGTGCTCAGCGGCGGCCTTCTCCGCATATGCCTTCGCATCGCCCGTAATAGCCCTTGTATGGTACATAAAGCTGGTGATTAAATTATCCATGATTTGTTGATATCGATGATAAATATAGCAAAGGGCATGCAGCCATTGTTGCGGTTTGCCTAACCTCCTCAATCGGGAAGCCGCATATTGCCCTGCTATATCCGCATAATAACGAATGGCATTTTTGGATAACAGGAGGGTTGGAAGAAAATCCTTTGCAAATTTATACAACCCCTCAAGCCTCAATGCCTTTTCAACCTCGGCACTGATAGCGGTGTAGGTGAAGTTTTTTTGGTCGGCACGCAGAATGTTTAGCGGGGTTATCCCATCTTCCCGGTCGATCAATTCAGATAACTGTTTTTGTTGCCCATGGGGCATTAACAATATGAGCCGGTCAAGCCTGTCGCGTTCATTAGCAAAGGATTGGGTAAACATATCCTGCAAACTGCGGTAGGTCGGGATAACAATTTTTTGATTATCAAGGTAGACCAGCAGTTGACGAAATGCGTCATGACCTTTGGGGTAGTAGCGGAGCAATTCACCTATGTGCGCCTCAACCTGAATGGCCTGTTCCACTGACCAGGCCTGATAATCAAACAGGTTGAGAATAATTTGCTTTTGCTGGTTGGTGCGCTGACGAGTGATGCTGCCCTGAAACACCACGTCTGTTTTTTTGAAAAATATTGCAAGCACATAGTCAACATCGGCTCGGACATCATCAAATGTAAAAGTGAAAAATTGGTTCTTGGCTTTGAAATAGGCAAGCTGCAATATGAAATGCACTTTTGTTTTGATGGTGCCAAACTGGCCGAGTGTGTCCAATTCAACCTGGGTTAATTCAAAATAGAGCTGTTGTTCATTTTGATTGAAAACTGGCCTTGCGTAGAGATCGGCAACTTCAGCTTCAGGCAGGAGATAAAGACGTTTTAGGTTCGTCATGCGGGTTCAAAAAAACGGAGGTTTGGCTGGACTGATTTCCCAGTCAAAAAAGCCCGCATTGTACGCCAGTAATTGGTAAGATAAATCGGTTCAGTAAATCTTGGTTCAGAATATCGTTTTTCAGTCAGTAAAATGGACTCATCCGTATGAAAATTGGGTACGCGCGCGTTTCAACCAAAGAGCAATCTTTGTCTATGCAAGTTGATGCATTAAAAAAAGCCGGTTGCGATCAAATTCATGAAGAAATTGCCAGTGGTGCAAAAACGTCAAGACCGGTGCTTGAAGAAATTATGCGAAACCTGCGGGAAGATGACACATTGATCATTTGGAAATTAGATAGGCTGGGCAGAAACCTGGCCCATTTAATCCATCTGACAACAAAATTAATTGAAAAAAAAGTGGGGTTAATCAGTTTAAACGATCCGATTGATACATCGACTGCCCAAGGGCGAATGGTGTTTGGTATTTTTGCTTCCCTTGCTGAGTTTGAGCGAGAATTAATTCGTGAACGAACACAGGCCGGGTTGAAGTCGGCTAGGGCTCGCGGTAAAAAAGGCGGACGGCCTAAAGGGATGACTCAAGCGGCAATAGAAAAGGCAACCATTGCTGAGGCCCTTTATAAAAATGGGAGCATTCCTGTGAAAAAAATTGCAGAACAATTAGGAATCTCGAAAACCACGTTGTATTTGTACCTTCGGTATCGAAACGTTGATATAGGAGCAATGCCTAAACCTATAGAGGCAATGGCTCCATGAAGTAGGCTTATAGGCATTTAACAAACATAGCTTAGAACGAACACTTTTGGGGGTTCTTCCACAAGACCCCATAAAGAAGCGATCTTATGCGTATTCAGATTATCCAGTACCACACGAATGACAGTCGCATCCGGATAAAGGTCTGCAAGCTGTTTCATGCAGTGGGCAAATTCAATTTTGGTGCGCCGGTCCGTGAT